>DATFRK010000191.1:0-2608 GCA_035263325.1 Pyrinomonadaceae bacterium
CATGAATGGTGTTGTGGGCTTGATCCACATGACACAGGTGGAGCCGCCTAACCATCCGCTTCAGCGAACGGCGCTCCGCGCCGCCGCTGAGCTTCCACGTCAGGTATCGCAAGGAGAAAGCCGATGTCCCCTGCCCGCACACCCAAGTATTGGTTTCCCGCCAAGCGCTACGGTTGGGGCTGGGGTCCTCCTTCTGCATGGCAGGGCTGGGTCGTTCTTCTCACCTACCTCGCGCTGGTCCTTGGCGGCATTCCCTTCGTCCACGCTTCCAAGGGGAGTGTGGTCTACGTTGCGTACGTGTTTATCCTTACGGCAATCCTCATAGCAATCTGCTGGCTTACAGGTGAGCCTCCCCGCTGGCGTTGGGGCGGGCGCGATGCCTAAACCTTCGTTGCACCCGACTCGCGGGTGAACTCAAACGTTAACCCGCAGGATTGAACTGATTTCTCCTTCGACTCAATTCGCTGCGATGCGATTCGAGGAATCTGCTTGTCCAGCGTGATTCGTAGGTGACGGGTGTGACATGTGTGACAGTGATTTTACAAAGTCTCTATATGTGAATTATTCTTAGGAGAAGTTATCGAAAACAGCGTCACCATCTGTCACCTGTCACCCGCTTGATCCCAGGATTGCCTCCCCGTTGCGGAGTGATAGAGCAGCGGTGCTTCGGGAGATGGCACCGTGAGGATACTGTTTAAGGTCGTTATGGCGACTTTACGTTTCTGGTTTTCTTTTACTCGACCACCATCGCTATGAGTTCCATGTATGATTTGGATTCAGCGGTACTGAGGTTTTGAACCCAGCCATGCCAAATCGCGATTTCTGTCTAATCGAGACCGAATGTAGCGATTCCCTCGAATCACAACCCACGGGAGCCGATAGCTACATCGCAAACAGTGGCCGTTGACGGCTTGGAGTCGGGCGTTGCGTTCAGGCTCTCGCAGGATGATTCTCACAAGGCCGTTACAGTCTGTAACAAAGGTTTCGTTTTTCTCACGGAGCGAGAGCACACTCCACGTTCGAGAAATTGGACCCCGCGCCGCCTGCTTCGAGCGCCCTCATCCTGTAGCAGTAGATGTTGCCGCTCAGCACGGTATTGTCCCAGTATTCTGTTAAGTTCGCCACCGGTTGCGCCACCGGCCGGAATCCGTCTTCTATCCCGGCTTTCCTCCAGACCTCGAACGCCGCCTCGTTGTCCGAGTTGTCCTGCCAAACAAGCCTTAGGCGCGACGGCAGTCCGATGATGAGCTCTGCCCGCGCCACCGTGCTTTGTAGCATCCCATTCTTGAACGCCCGAGCCTGCACCGCCGCGCTCCCGGCCAGCACGAACGGGGTACTGTAAAGGCTTGAACTCTGTGTCGGCCAACTCCCATCCAAGGTGTAGCGTATCTCAGCGCCCTTGGTGCTTGTGCTCATTGAGACCGTGACTGGCTTGTTGTAAGCCCCCCCACCCGGAGCAATGACAGGCGAAGCCACCTGCGCCGCGGCAAACAAAGCCTCAACCGTTCCGGCAGCTACTCCCACGACGAATGAGAAACGTCAAGTACGGCATGTTCAACGGCCTCCATGCGCAAACGTTTGTGCAGCAGACAGAGCGCACACTGTCCGGAAATGCAGACAACATGCTAGAAGATTATCTAGCACCAGATTGCAGTTTTGGCGGAGGCTATCGGATATTCTGGTTATTTGTCAACTCCTTTGGTTTCTTAGATAAATTGGGGGTCCTTGAAAGAAAAATCGCAGACGCGCTAACCAGTCAGCTCCTGCCAGTTGTGGTTTGTTAGCGGCGCGACTAAATAGAAATTCTCTGTCTGTTTGATTCGATCAAACTTGCTCGCCCGCGCCGCTAATGTCGCCGTTACCAGACACGCGTCCATCACCATCCGCGCTAGTTTACGCTTTTCTTCGCATCCGTCCGCGTGCTAAGTAGCGGCCATGAAGCAAGCCCGTGTGTCATCAATCTTGGTTGCCGTGCTGCTACTCGCCGCAGGAGTGATCGCCGAGGCGCAGCAACCAGGCAAAGTTGCTCGGATCGGTTATCTAGACGATAGTACAGCCTCCGCTAGCGCCGAACTTTTGAACGAGTTCCGAAAACAAATGATAAAGCTCGACTGGATCGAAGGAAAAAATCTCACGATCGAGTATCGACACGCGGAAGGCAAAATTGATCGGCTTGACGGGTTTGCCGTTGAACTAGTTGGGCTCAAGGTTGACGTGATCGTCGCACAGTCCACAAGCCCGGCTTTGGCCGCCAAGAGAGCGACTACCTCCATCCCCATCGTGATGGTGGGCGTCGCCGATCCTGTCGGGCAAGGCCTTATTGCCAGTCTGGCTCGACCGGGAGGAAATATCACAGGGCTAGCAACTTTTTCCGAGGAGTTATCTGGAAAAAGGCTTGAAATTCTCAAGGAAGTGCTCCCCAAAGCGACGCGAGTTGGAGTAATCACCGGTCCGCGCGGTAGTCGAGGAAACGAACTCCAGCTAAAAGCTATGAACGAGTCGGCAGCTGCTTTGGGTCTTAAACTGGTGGAGCTAGGATCGGCGGTTGATCCGGAGAAGTTAGTAAGTGCTTTTTCAGTGGCAGTTCGCGAGCGAGTCAATATGATCA
>DATFRK010000192.1:0-5679 GCA_035263325.1 Pyrinomonadaceae bacterium
TCTAAACAAAACTTCGAACAGTTTTGGTGCCGTTGTGACTGCACTGAGAGCTGAAGAGACGTGCCGCACAAACATGTTTCGCCCTTCTCACGACGACGATGCCAGGTCCACAAAAATGGAAACGAAGCCACCAACTAGCCCAGAAAGAAAACCATGCAGGGAGGTTTTATGAAGAACACCAAATCGAGTCTTGTGAAAGTGATGTCAGGGATGCGCCATCCATTTGCGCGCAGCGATCATCAACTCAACCTTGAAACGCAGCACCATCCGCTCGCTTCGCTCAAACTCATCCCGGGTGCATTGCTCATTCTCACTTTCCTTGTCGCCACCGGGTACTCCCAGTCAGGTGGGTCGACCGTTCGCGGCACCGTCAAGGATCCGCAAGGAAACGTCGTGTCAGGCGCCACGATTAATCTGACCAATCCGGAAAAGAATTTCAGCCGCACCCAATCAACCAATCAAGACGGAATTTATGTGTTTACTGCCGTTCCTCCCGGCACCTATAAACTCGAAGTCGAGGCGCCGGGCTTTAAGACGGCATCTGCCTCAGGCTTGGTCGCCCTCGTCGACACACCAACAGTCAAGGATGTGCAGCTGGAGATCGGCGCAGTATCTGAGACGGTCGACATTACCGCAGGAGCGGAATCAGCAATCAACACCAGCGACGCGAGCTTAGGTAGCTCATTTGAACGCCGAAGAATTGTCGACCTCCCTCTGAACGCGAACAACGTGGTTGGGTTGCTCTCGCTGCAACCGGGAGTGAGTCGCACCGGTTTCGTGAATGGTGGGCGCGCGGACCAATCAAACATCACGCTTGACGGGGTTGACGTTAATGAACAGCAGGATGGACTTGATGTAGTCACCGACGAGGCATTTGCCAGCGTGTTGCGGGTCACGCGTGATTCGCTGCAGGAGTTTCGTGTCACCACTACCAATCCGAACGCTGAGCAGGGCCGTTCGTCAGGTGCTCAAGTTTCCCTGGTCACCCGCTCGGGATCAAATCAGTGGCACGGTTCGCTATTTGAAACGCACCGCAACACGGTGACTACGGCCAACGACTTCTTTAACAACGCTGCCGGAGTGCAACGTCCCCAATTACTAAGAAACATTTTTGGCGGTTCAGTGGGTGGGCCAATCAAGAAGGACCGAGCTTTCTTCTTCTTCACCTACGAAGGGTTTCGCGAAGCGACCGCCACTTCAGTTGTCCGTGAGGTACCTCTGCCAACCCTGGGCCAGGGCATTGTTCGCTACCGCACCGAAAGCGGTGCGAGTGATCCAGGTTGTCCGGCAGGTACTCCAGCCGGGGTCAATTGTTTGACTCCCGCCGAAATCAACGACGCCTATATCGCGGCAAACGGAGTTAGCCCGGGAATCAACCCGGCGGCGCTGGCGGTGCTATCGGCCGCTTCGCGACGCTATCCGGTTAACGACAGCACGGTGGGTGATGGCCTGAACACTGGCGGCTTTCGCTTCAATGCTCGCACGCCGACGGAGTTGAATACCTACATTGCCAGACTGGATTTCAACTTGACCAGTAAGCAAACGTTGTTCGTGCGAGGCAATTATCAAAACGATAACATCACTCGTGCAACTTACTTCGATTCCGACTGCAGTACGGTGGGGGACAACATTCAATGTCTGCCCGACACGCCTCCATTGAGCACCTGGAACCATCCCAAGGGACTGGCGTTCGGCCATATTTGGACCCTCTCTAACGCCGTGGTAAATCGACTGAGCTACGGACTTACCCGCGCATCGTTTACCGAGAATGGCGACTCGAATGAGAATGCGGTCAACTTCCGGTTCATCTTTTCGCCCAACTCCTTCCACCGGACCCTAAGACGAACAACGCCGGTACACAACTTTGTCGACGATGTCTCTTGGATCAAGGGCAACCACAGCCTGGGCTTCGGAGGCAACATCCGTTTAATCAGCAACAACCGTATTGCCCTGAGCCCTTCGTTCGATGAGGCAGTGATCAACCCATCGTTCTATGCCTCTTCAGGGGCGGTCGTGACTGATCCATTTACCGACTTCAGCAGCGACAGCGATCTGCGCGACGCACTTACGTCCGTTATCGGGCGCTACTCTCAATACAGCGCGTTCCTCGTGTATGACCAAAGTGGCCAGCTGCAACCAGTCGGCACACCGACCAATCGATCCTTCGCCACGCAGGAGTACGAAGGCTATGTACAGGATTCGTGGCGCCTGCGTTCAAACTTTACCTTGAACTATGGTCTCCGTTGGTCCACTTCAACTCCGGTGTATGAGAAGAACGGGCTGCAGGTAGTGCCCAACGTAAACTTGACCGACTATTTCAATAAGCGGGTGGAGAGTTCTAACAACGGCGTGCCTTTCACCGATCCGATCACCTTCATTCTCGGCGGTAAGGCAAACAATGCTCCGGGTTACTACAAACAGGACTGGAACAACTTTGCCCCCACGGCTTCGTTTGCCTGGTCGCCTGACTTCGGCGACAACTGGTTTGGCAAAGTATTCGGGCGCGAGAACAAGAGTGTCATTCGTGGTGGCTTTCGTATGACCTACGATCGCATTGGCAGTCAGCTGGCCGTCAACTTTGACCTCAATAACCTCGCCGGCTTCACCTCCGCGCAGAATATCAACGCCAATACGTTTGATGTTTCCGGAGACCTGGGCCCGTTGTTTACCGGCTTCAATCCCGACGTTCGCTCGCTTCCCTTCCCTGGCGCCAGCGGCCCCATACCAACGCAGCTCGCTTTTCCGCTGACAGTTCCCGCAGATGAGGACCAGCGCATTGAGACGTCGTTGGACCAGGGGATTACAACTCCCTACAACTACAGCTTCAACCTTTCGTATGGTCGTGAGCTTGGTCGCGGTTTGTCGTTTGAAGCCAGCTACGTGGGCCGGTTTGCGCGGAAGATCCTCGCCACGCGCGACATCATGCAACTCAACAACATTCGCGATCCGCAGTCGGGCATGACTTACTACGAGGCAGTTAACCGGCTGGTTGATTTCCGCTATCAAAACCGGGCGATCAACTCGATTGAGACAATTCCTTTCTTCGATCATCTCTTTCCGTTTATGCCTCAGTGGTGGGGAGATACATCATTGACGCCGACTCAAGCGGCGTATGCGTTTGTGGCTCCTGGCGCTCTTGGCGGCGAGGACGTCGTCGATTACACCACGTTGCAACTGCTTTGGGATGACAGTCCAGGTTGCACCACCTGTCCCTTTGGGGGTGGACCGGCGCGGTTCAATAACATGTTCTACCAACCGCAGTTTGGCGCGCTCTCGGCCTTTTCGACGATCGCGCACTCGAACTTCAACTCGTTGCAGTTGAGTTTGCGTCAACGATTCAAGGATTCGGTGACGTTTGACTTCAACTACACCTACGGTCATTCACTGGACAACGCGTCGGGTTTGCAGAATTCGACCAGTTACGGCACGGCGTTTATTGTGAATGCGTTGTTCCCTGATCAGAATTATGCGAGTTCTGACTTCGATGCGCGTCATATCATCAACGCCAATTGGGTGATCGGCTTGCCCTTTGGCCGCGGCAAGAAGTTCTTGAATGATACCAATAAGTTTGTCGACGCCTTGTTGGGCGGTTGGCAGTACACGGGAATTTTCCGTTGGAACAGTGGCCTACCGTTTCAAACACCATTCGATTGCTGCGTATGGGCCACTAACTGGAATGTTCAGTCAAATGGCGTACGAGTGAATCCACTGAGGGCCTCGACGACGAAGACGGGAACTCCCAACGCGTTCAGCGATGCGTTGGCTGCTTACCGCACCTTCCGTCCCGCTCGACCAGGGGAAGTTGGCGACCGCAATGTGCTGCGAGCTCCCGGGTACATTTCGCTGGATGGCGGGCTTTACAAGACGTTCAAGTTGCCGTGGGAAGGTCATTCGCTGCAGTTTCGTTGGGAGGTATTCAACGTGACGAACACGCAGCGCTTTGACGGCTTAACGATTTCGGATTTGAGCCTGGGCTCGGATCCGTTTCTTGGCGGAAATCCGAATTCCGACTTCGGACGATTCACGTCGACGCAAACTCCTTTGAATGAAACCAAGGCCGGACGCGTAATGCAGTTCGCGCTGCGATATCAATTCTGAGGAGGTGCTGCGACAAATTTGTGCGGGCTGGTTAACCCCCCAGCCCGCCTTTTTTTATTTTAGATTTTTGCTTTTCGATAGGCGCGTTCAGTTGAATGACAATCAAAAATCAAACTCTAAAAGCAAAAATCACTTGACCGGAATCTGCATCCTTTTCAGTAACTCGATAAATCGGGGATCGCTGCGAATCGGATCCCATACCGGGGAGTCCCTATAAAAAACGGCAATCGCATCCATGTCCGCGCCGCGCTTTAACCATTCCAGTGCCAGATCCTTCTCATTCAAGATGGCGTAGATCCTGGCAATTAATTGAGGGAACCCTACACCGTTGTCTGATTTCTTTTCGATGTCATGAATGATCTGTATGGCTTCTGCTTTCTGCCCCCTTGCGGCGTAGATCATCCCACGACTGTAACTCAAGAAGACATCGTTTTGCCTTTGTTGAGATGCCTTCTCAAGTTCCCGCAGTGCCTCGTCGAATTGGCGACTCTGTACGTAGATCTCCGCCTCGAGGGCAATCACGAAGGCTGGTCCGAGCTCCAGAGAGTTTCTTAGTACCTCAAGCGCACGTGGATAGTCCCGTTTTAGGTAGTAGCCAACAGCCACACTTCGTCCAATCGTGGGTGAAAGCGGATCGAGTTCCTGTGCTTTAAGTTCTTCTGCAAGTCCTTCGTCCAGGTATCCTTGCTGGAACAATGAAATACCTAAGAATTGATGAGCCGATGCAAGGTTTGGGCTTAGCTCTATCGCTCGGTGGAGTTCGCGATCACCGGTGGAAAAATCGTGTGGCGCAAAGAACACGTAGATTCCGCCAATTGATGCGTGAGCCTCAGCGAGATTCGGATCCAGCGCCAGCGTTTTCACCGCTGCTTCATTTGCCCGGCGCCGACCCTCGACGGGGTTGATGTGCGCCCGAGTCACCAACTGGGTATACACGTCTGCGAGTCCGGCATAGGCCAGCGCGTAATTACTGTCGATCTGAATAGCCTTGTCGAAGTACTCAATGCCTTTCAGCATGTCCTCACGAGTACGTCGCTGCGAATATCTCACCCCTTGCAAGTAGTTCTGATAGGCGCTGATGTTGTTTGTGTAACGCTTTGCGAGACCTTGCGTCTCCTGACCTGTGAGGGTCATCGGTAAGGCACTCGAGATCTCCCTGGCGATCTGTTCCTGCACTGCAAACAGGTCGGAGACCTTGCGGCTATAGCGGCTACCCCAGATTTGCGATCGATCAGTGGTATCCAACAGGTCAGCCTGAATAATCAGTGAGTCGCCTTGTTGGGCTACGGTGCCCGTAATAATGGCATCGACCTGCAATTCTCTACCGACCGTTTGCGGATCAATCTCCTTACCTTTGTACTTGAACGCCGTCAAGCGACCGATCACTTTTAACTGCGACAACTTGGAGAGGCTGTTAATTAGGCTTTCGGTAACACCATCGGCCAGGTAATCAGCATTCGGGTCCGCAGGCGAGCTGGCGAAGGGAAGAATCGCCACTGAATGAATGTCTTTAGCCCCTGCTGGTTTCTGACGATTGAAATAGAGAAACGCGCCCAGGATCCCGGCGACCACCAGGCCCAC
>DATFRK010000193.1:0-3338 GCA_035263325.1 Pyrinomonadaceae bacterium
ACAAGTCGCTTTGGTACTTTGTTTTTGCGACAGCATATTTGACCACACTCTCTTTCCTTCTGCTCTTCTATTTGCCAACGGGTGGGAGTGCTCCAAGTATCGATCCAGGCGCGCCATCCGAAAAAGTGATCCAGCAACTCGTAAGCAACCAGGAACGACTTGCTACACAACTCGAACAAATCAGATATGTCTTCGGTTTCTTCGGTTGGTTGATCGTCCTCTATCTGGCGAGTGTGGTGAGTATTTTTCGGCAAGTGCTAAATGAGCGAAAAAAGTCCGCGGCGAAGAATAATATCAATGCCAGACCGCTCGGATTGGATCTGAATTAGTCACCTGTCCGCCATCGAACAACCGCGCTTGGAGCGGACTCGCCATGAGTAGACTTTATTCGTAGTAAGCGTAGGCTGGCCGCTCAATCGCATCGACGTTAGCTGGCTCCCCTCGGTCTATGGCCTTCGCATCACAAGGTCACTATGATACTCGACATTGTTAGGCCAATTCTGGAACGAGTTTTCGGTGCCTTCAGCGACAGACGTAAGGTGCGCTTTACGGTTCATCGAGGCTTTTTTATCTCCGGTGGAAAGGAATGCTTCTTTCTGAATTTGTCGAATCTTTCTCGAAATCGCGAAATTGAGATCACACATGTCTATTTGGAGTGTGGGGAACAAATCCAAGCACTTCATCGAGACCGACTGCTTCCAAAGCGACTGCGGCCGGATGAATCGTGGGAAACATGGGTTGAAGTGGAGAGAGTTCCAAGTAGTCTCCAAGGAACTGCGTATACGCTAGGAAGGGCGCGTTTATCTTCTGGGAAAATCTTGAAGTCTGTCGAAAATAAAAACGTTCCCAGTGCTGGTACTATCCCAGGTGGACCGATTAGCTCGAATTAGTTTGTTAGATTTCGAGAACGTTAGGTGTTTCTAAGTTAGCTATTGAATAAACCTAAGCTATGACAGGGACTATCAGCGCCAACCCTCTGCGCTAACCTCAGTGTCCTCCGCGTCTCGGCGGTTGAGTGGGTGTTAAGAGGCATTCACCGCCGAGACGCCGAGGACGTTGAGGTTAGCGCAGAGAGTTGAAACCAGATCTAACACCTAGTTTTGGCAACTGTAACGGCCTTTAGAAACAGGACGCTAGTGCACGATCCGATGCTGAGGTGTCGCTAATTCCAAAGCGAGCGGATGCAGGCAGCGACCTGTTCAGCGCCCTGAGAAGCAAATTCACTCCAGGGTGACGGAGTTCGCCAATAACTGAGGAAGTCACTACTCAGAAACTTTGCCTGCTTGGCCTCGATACCAGCCACCTCAACCAAAAGCTTTTCATCAATTTTTGAGATTACTGGTTGACGAGTTCGCAACTGCTTTATCACCAACGCATTCTTAGACAGAAGTGTCGAAACCTCCCGCATCACGGCATCGGCTCTAGGATTAGCACCCCTCTCCAACGAAATCCCGTGAAGGCGATTCACATATCTCTGGGCGAAGCATTCCGCAAGGCCCTCTTCCAGTATCGTCAGCGACGAACTAAAAGTTACCGGGCTCAGCAGATGAATCGCCTCATGAGCGAGTTCCAACGAAGCAAGCCAGGGTTTAATTTTGGATTCGCGACTTAGATATATTCTGGTCTTTCGCAAGGGCCCAAAAATGTAACTTCGCGAAGTAGCACACTCAGTAATCCGAGGAATAGATAGTTGATATGAAGGATCTCTCGGACCAAACTGAAGTTCGGCCTCTTTGAATATACTCAACAATTCCTGCATCAATGTTTGTTCATAAGAACGATCCCTCCCAGCGAACAAGAATTTTGTTTCCGCTTCAAGCGCTAGTAGATCTTCCATGAGACGCAGTCGCATGGGCCTGACTATACAACCAGCTAGAAGTGTAGGGAAGTGGCCCACTCGCAACGAGAGCGTGAATAGCCTGCCCGCGCAGGCTCAGTCTTGTTATTAACCGAACTTCAGTGACAGGACACTACGTCCGCAATTCTTATTGTGATCATTTTTGATCTTCCACCACTAACAACTGAACCGGATGATGGAAATCTCGAGTCGCGGCAGGACCGTCAGGCTTGTTATTCGGTGCATGGTGTCCTTAATTGAGCGGTACAGAGGAGAATCAAAAATGCGAAATCTAACAAAACGTGCGCTGCTAGCAGGCTTTCTGTGTGCGCTTTCTCTTTGCGCGGCGGCCCAGGTTCAAGCCGACCCCATAGTTTTTAATGTCGCCAATCCGGTACAGACAGTCACTGCGGGAAGTAGCGTAACTTTCGCTGTCAGCATTACTAATCCGAATAACCTAACGTTTGAGTTGCAAAGAGGTATGAATGCTTTTGGACCAGGAGGCCTGCTCGCACAGGTAGACGGTATTCCGCTGATTCCGCCAACCTCCCCGTTCCCGGGTATTTTTCCGAATCTCGCTACAATTTCAGGCGATTATCTTGAGCTACCCATTTCCGTCAACGCGACACCCGGCACGTATTTCGCAAACTTACAGCTAATAGCACTCCTCCAGGGTGGTGGGATTCAGGTTCAGCAGGCCCTGGTACAAGTCACAATTCTTCCTCCCGGTGAGGTTCCGGAGCCGACTTCAATACTCCTGCTTAGTACAGGCCTTTTAGGTTCAGCGGGCGCGTTCAGGTGGCGCCGCAAGCGTAGAGAATGAACTACGCGAAGCCTGACAAACCTACGTGGATAGGTAGTTATTCAATGTTTCGATTGGGCGTAGTATCAGCCTCTCTAACGTTGCACCAGAACTTTAAAGTGCTCGGAGGTAGGAAAGGAACGAACAGGTAAGGGACTTGGAAATGGCCCGTCAAATTGAATAGCTGGGAGTTTTAGGTCATGACATCTGCACAAGCTCTGCCCAAACCTCGCCGTGTTTCGCGCTTCATGCAGATCCTGTCAATCCCGTGGGTTGACAAGACAATCGCCATCATCGCCGTCCTGCCAAACGCAATCGAGTTGTATCACCGGTTTTCCGGTGGGAGACTCAACATCGTTCGGGCGATCCTTGGAATCCAAGTCTTGATTCTAATTGTTACGATGGTGATCCGCCGCACACCAGTACGAGTGACACCAAATCCGTGGTTCTGGCTGCTGGCATTCGTTGCTTCGTACGGCATTTTTGCCTTCACCGCCTTCGCTCCGAATGGCGTGACGCTGGTGCCGCCTGTGATCATCAATGTTCTGGCTTTTGTATCATTGGCAGTATTCATCTTTGCGCGTCTCAGCCTCGGGCGCAGCATCGGCTTCGTCCCTGCTAATCGCGGAATTATCACTACCGGCGCATACAGCTTCGTGCGCCACCCGATTTACACGGGGGTGTTCATCGCCCTGTTGG
>DATFRK010000194.1:0-2002 GCA_035263325.1 Pyrinomonadaceae bacterium
ACGCGCTACCGAATCTCACCGCAGCGCAGATCAAAGCCAACATCAAAAGCCTATTCCAGGCCGAACGTATGCTGGTTCACTTCGTCTGACGAATTTCGCAATTGATCGATAGAAAGGAAGGCGTTCCATGCCAGAAAAGGAAAGAAAGAAGGGTAAACCGACAGAAGAGCCAGCGGAGCCTGAGGAGAACTTTAGTGAACTCCAGGAGAAAGAAGGAGAATCTACACCAGCTCCCGTGGAGTTAACTCGTGAGCAACTCGAAGAGTTGCGGCGCAAACTGCAGAAAAAGTATCACTCATAAATCGAAGAAGAGGAGAGCATTATGGCGGTTCGTTACATCACGGTGACGCCAGTCACCAAGCTCTTTAAACCGGCGACGCGCGCCTTTGGAGATATCGCGATCGTGGGCGCGGCGGACAACACCGCGACTGGGCCTAAGAAAACACCGATTCCAATTACCAACCCGGACAGCGTGAGCGACAAATCCAACCCGGGGGGCAAGGACAAGGCGGTTGATGATGTTGCCTGGTTCCAGGGGGATCTGGGCAAAGCGGTGCGCAAAGCCTTCGAACAATCGCCAGGGCCAACCACCGTCTGGGCAGTACGCACGGACGCGGCGGACGGCAATAATGCGGTTGCTAACGCGCTGGCGGAGGTGGCGAAGCTCGAAGTTCAAATTGTGACCCTCGCGAACAAGCCGCTGATCTCCAATGTGGATGGTCGAGCAGAGATCGAACTGCTCTCCAGCCACGTCAACACAGTGTCCAAAACAGGCAGCGACGGGAAGGAGCGAATCGGTGTGGCCATGCTTGGCAAGGATGTGACCGACCCAAGTGTTATCACGGGCAACATGTCCACCGCGCGAATGGTTATGGTCGCGCACAAATCTACCGAGGATGCGGCCGCGGCTGTGGCGGGCACGATCGCTGGTTACGAGCCGCACATCTCACTGTTGCTAAAGCCAGTGAGCCTCGCAATGGACAAGTTGTTCAGCGATTCGGAAATCGATGCCTTCAACAACGCTCGCGTGAACTGGTTGACCGACACCAGATTGATTCCCGGCAAAGGGCTGTTTATGGGTGAGGGCTATACGCTCGGCGCCGATATCCCGTATATCGACATCATTCGCGCCATTGATGACATCTCATTCCGCCTGAAAGCGCAGTTGATTCGCTCAATCGGCGATCTGCGCGTCAGCCGATCAGGTTTGCGCACGCTGGTCTCGCAAATGACTGCGGTGCTCGAACCTCTCAAGCAGCGCGAGGTGATCGAAAATTACGATGTGTTCCTCCCGCTGCTGGTGTTGCTGGATAAAGACCCGGCCATTCTCACAGATGCGGAGTTGCAACAGATCAATAACGCCCAGAACGCTCGTACTGTGGATGCGATTGTCTCGGTGGATTACGCCGGAGCGATTCATCGTTTGAACATCACGCTCAAATTCGAGTAGGAGGTTGAGTCATGGCAGACCCTTTGAACTGGAAAACACGACTGGAAGTCAGGGCTAACGGGAAAGTGATCAGCGCGATTGATTCATTCACGCCGACTTTCAATACGCAAACAACCCCGATCCATTCGATTGAGGCCGATAACATCGGCGCCATCTTTCATCCGCAGACCGCGACCTTCACGATAACGCTTAAGGCCATCGGGCCGGCTGTAGCCGAGTTGACCAAGTTCGCGATCTCCGGCACGAAATTCGACATCTCCGTGGCCGAGAATAGAGGCAGCGACTGGACCTTCAAGAAAATGCTCTTTCGCGATTGTTTAATTACCTCGGCCAATCCGAGCAACGTGGTCATTGATGGCGCACCTGCCGCGACCTTCAACGGCATCATTCTTGGCTTCACCGCCGACTCAGACTTGGAAACTCCGTCGTTGGAAACTCCGTAAGCGATTTTTGAGAGACTACTATGGCAGACCGCCCGAACATCCCAGTGTTGGTAGGCGCCGTGCCGCTGTTGGCCGTGACGAGTTTTGTGATTAATGAAGGGTACAAAAC
>DATFRK010000195.1:0-7250 GCA_035263325.1 Pyrinomonadaceae bacterium
AACGGCCGTCGATCTTGTTAATCAAGCGGCCCACAATGATCATTGAAGCAATCGAGCCAAAACCCCGCGGACTGACGGCCAAACCGCTCTGAACTGCCGGGTAGCCCAGTAAGGTCTGCAGAAACAACGGCAGTAAAGCAATCGTGCCATAGAGAACAATACCCAGCGCAGTCATCAAGATGGTACCCACAGTGAAGTTGCGGTTCTTGAGCACGCGTAGATCGACAATCGGATCCTTCGACCGCAACTCCCAAATAACAAAGAGCACCAACATCACGACGGTGAAGATCACCCCTCCGGTAATTAAATTGGAAGCAAACCAATCTTCTTCCTGACCCTTATCAAGCACTAGTTGCAATGTGCCCAGGCCAAGCGCCATGAAGGCGAAACCAAAATAGTCGATGCGCCCGGGACGTTGTTCACGGATGTAAGGAGGATCTTCAATGAAGGCATTGGCCATGAAGATCGCCAGCAAACCGATCGGGATGTTGATGTAGAAAATCCAGCGCCAGGAATAATTGTCAGTGATCCAGCCTCCGAGTGTAGGACCAATGATCGGCGCGACTACGACTCCCATGCCGAAGGCGGCCATCGCTGCTCCCCGCTTTTCCGGAGGAAAGCTCTCCATCAATACAGCCTGGGCGATCGGCTGTAACGCTCCGCCACCCGCACCTTGAATGATTCGCGCTACGATTAGGAATCCCAGACTAGTGGCAGCGCCACAAAGAGCCGAGGAGAGGGTAAAGATGAAAATGCAAATGATGAGAAAGCGTTTGCGACCGAAATAACGCGACAGCCAATTAGTGGCCGGTAGGATGATGGCGTTGGAAACCAGGTAACTCGTCAACACCCAGGTTGATTCTTCTGGTGTTGCTGAGAGGTTGCCGGCAATGTGCTGCAACGCAACATTCGCGATGGAAGTATCGAGGACTTCCATGAAAGTCGCGAGCATCACCGAGGCAGCGATCAGCCAGGGGTTGAAACTGGGTGTCCAGCCTGCAGCGCTGGTGGTTTGGTTGGCCCCCTTGTTCGCAAAACGCGCTTGCAATGAGCCACGCGCGTTACTCACCGCACTCTCACCTCTGGGACGACAGACATGCCGGGCGCCAGCAAGTGTTTTGGATCCGGTGGCTCAACAAAAACGATTTTTACCGGCACACGCTGTACCACCTTCACGTAATTTCCGGTGGCGTTCTCCGGAGGCAATAAACTGAACTGCGCCCCGGTGCCTGCCTGGATACTGTCGATGCGTCCCTTGAAAACCTTATCAGGAAAGGCATCAACGTTGATGTCTACCGCTTGCCCCGGTTGTATTCTGCCGATCTGATTCTCTTTAAAGTTCGCGGTCACCCATACCTCGCCAGGAACGATCGCCATCAGTGGTTGACCAACTTGGACCAGTGCGCCCAGTTCGACGGATTTGTGCGTGACGCGTCCGGTTTCCGGGGCGTAAATCTTGGTGTAGGAAAGGTCCAGTTCCGCTTGAGCGACCGCGGCTTGTAGCTGTTCGATCGACGCTCCCGCTGTTTGTGCCTGGGCTTCACTGACCGCCACTTGCTGTGGTCCAGTATTAGCCTGGGCCAAACGGCCGAGGGCTTCGTTGACTTGTGCCTGGGCCGCACCCACTTGCGACTGTGCCTTGCGAGCATTTTCGTTAGCGGCAGCGTGTGAGGCCTGCATTTCCTCAACCTGCGCTGAAGCAGCGCTCACTCGTTCCTGCGCGGCTCGCACCTGGGCTTCGGCGGTGCGAGCAGCGGCGACCGCCTGGTCCAATTGTTGCCGGGAGACTTCATCTTTTCCGAAAAGTTGTTGATAGCGAGTTACGTCAGCCTGGGCCCGCACGAGTTCAGCCTCAGCCGCAGTCAACTGGGCTTTAGTTTGTTGCAGATTTGCCCGGGATGAGTCGATAGTCGCACCGGCCTGAGACACACGCGAACGCTCGGCAGCCGCCTGGGCTTGCGAGGCAGCGAGCCCCGCTCGAGCCTGCTGCACTGAGGCCGCCGCTTGCTGGACACTTGCCTTTGTACTCGCTGCCGTAAGCGCAACTCCACTGCGCGCTTCTTTCAAATGCGCCTCGCCCGCAGAGAGTGCTGCTTTGGCCTGGTCCAATTTCGCCTGAAAGTCCCGCGGGTCGATCTCCACGAGCAAATCTCCTTTACTCACTTGCTGATTGGAGTCGACATGAAGTTTCACCACATAACCGGAGACCTTCGGACTAACTTGAATGACATGACCGTCGATGAAGGCATCGTCAGTGCTCTCATGGCTCCGCGAGTAGAGCCAATACCGCACTCCAAGAATCGCGCCGACAATAAGTATGAGCGCGGCGGCGATGAGAAAAGCAGGACGGCGATATAGCGGACGCTTCTCTGCCTCGGCGGTAACTTCCGGGCGCAAGGGCTCGCCTCGCTCGTCGAGGATTTCCGGCGCCGCCTTAACCTCCGGCTCTTTCTTAATTTCTTCGTCTACCGCACCGCTCATAATTCCTTACCAACGAAACGCCTCCGCACGTCCCAGGGCAGCAGCCAGGTTCAGCCGGGCAGCGTTATAGACGGCCAGCGCTTCGACCTGTGCAGCCCGAGCATTAGCTAACGATGTTTGAGCGGTCACCACTTCGAGGTTATCGCCAACGCCCGCAGCAAATCGATCGCGGGCCATTTCCAACTCTCTTTGGGCGAGTCTGAGGGCCTCATCCGCAGCCCGAACGCGTTCAACTGTGGTGCGCAAACCCGAAAGGGCAAGCCGAACGTCTTCTTCCACCTGACCACGAATGCTGCTCAACTCCAGCTCTGCCTGGTGTTCACGGCTGGTGGCGACGGCGAGCCGTCCCTGTGTCAAACCACCGTTGAAGATCGGCACATTCAGTTGGATCGCCACTCTCCTGGTGGGCAACGCGAGATTCGTCGGCGTAATTCCGCTCACGCCGTAGTCGGCAACGAACTCCAGCGAAGGTAACAACTCTCCTCTAACTGATTTTCTTTCGAGATCCAACATCTTCACCTGCTCGGTTGAAATCAACACCTCGTTGCGCACGGCCAGGGCCTGGGCCACTGCGGCATCAGTGGCAGGCAAAGGCTCGTCGACAAAACGCAAGGGATCAGTTAAGACCAGCGGCGAGCCGAGCGGAACACCGATTACCCGCTGCAGATTGAGCCTCGCTTCCTCGGACGCAGTTCGGGCCTGGGCCAGGCCAACTCTCTCCTGGGCTAAACGCGTTTCGGCGCGAGTAACGTCGACGCCAGTGGCCACCCCTGCGTTGTGTTGGTCCTGGGCCAACTTGAATAACGTTGAAGCCAACTCCACATTGGCCTCGGCCGCCGCTACTGCACGATCTGATCTCAGTGTCTCGAGATAGGTAAGTGCAGTTGCTTCGGAAACTTGTTCGCGCGCGAGGCGCTCCTGGTATTCCGCGACGCGCTCACCGGCGTGGCCAGATTGATAGTTTCGAATTGCAGCCAGGTCGAAAACCTTCTGCACCAGGCTCGCGCGCGCATCGAAATTGTTGAACGGGCCGATGAAGGTTTGGGAAATGCCGGGAAACGTTCCCGGCTGAAAGCCAAGGGCAGCAAGATTTAAGGTGATGCTGGCCTGATAGGCGGCTCCTGACACATTGGGCAGGAGAGCTGAGCGTGCCTGTTCTGTCACACCTGCAGCGGCTCGCTTCTGTTCCTGGGCCAACAACGTCGCGAGATTGTTAGCCAATGCCAGGTCGATCGCGGCAGCCAGGGTCAATTGTGCGGGCGGCGCGGAAATCCTGGCAGCGCCGGGCAGTGTTTGCTGGCCAGACGTTGGTAAGCCACCAACAGTAGTTGACTGTGAACTCGGCTGCGTAGTTGGGCGGGGCGAAACTGGTCGCTGAGTTAACGTTTGCGCTTCGAGGGACAAATTGCTGCTAAGACAACAAAAAAAGAAGCCGCTAAAAACAAAAAGCAACCGTGGGCGGTTGCGTTTTCTCACCTCACCTTGGCCCATCCCATCCTATTCCCTTCAGTCCTGTGCAGAGCAAACTAAACTGGATTCTTGTCAAAAGTGTCGCTCGACAGGACTGTTTCTTCTGCCGCTTCGGTATTCAGAAGCGGCAGGGGCTAAGAGGAGTTGCCAAGAGATTTTAGACTCGTCAACCTTTTCGACGCAGCCTAAGACTTAGACAAGTTTACCCGCCGGCTCGGTATCCTTCCTTACCAGACTTCGCAGCGCTGCTCGGGCGGACGAACCATTGGTTGACCTGCAGTGCAGCCAAACGCTTTCTGAAATTCCGGCAGATTCGACACTGGTCCAATTACGCGAAACTTGGCCACCGGATGCGGATCTGACTGGACCATCAGACGCGCAAACTCGGGCCGCACTGCGTCGCCACGGAATTGCCCCCAGGCGATAAAGAACTGCTGGTCCGGAGTAAAACCGTCGATCGTCGGCAGTGGAGGCTTGCCACGTTGCGCGATCTGAAAAGCCCGATAGGCGATCTTGGCCCCCGCCAGATCGCCAATGCTTTCACCGAGTACGAGTCTCCCATTATGGTGGATGCCAGGCTCGATAAAGTAGTCCTCGAACTGATTGGCCACGCAGGCCGTCTTCGCGTGAAACTTTTCCAGGTCCTCGGCAGTCCACCAGTTGTTGAGCCGACCCTGGGCGTCGAACTGCGCTCCCTGGTCATCGAAGCCGTGACTGATTTCATGACCGATCACAACTCCAATCGCGCCATAGTTGACGGCGTCATTCGCTGCCATATCGAAGGCCGGTGGCTGGAGAATGCCCGCGGGAAAGACAATCTCGTTCAACAGTGGATTGTAATAAGCATCAGAAGTGGGCGGTGTCATACCCCAGAGCGTGCGGTCCACTGGTTTACCTATTCGTGAAAGGTTGTCACGAACCGCAAACTGTCGCGCACTGACCACGTTGTCCCAAAGTGTCGTAGGAGTGATTGTCACGCTGCTATAGTCTTTCCACTTGTCTGGATAGCCAATCTTCGGATTGAAAGTGGAAAGTTTTTCCAGGGCTCGCTTCTTGGTCTCAGGACTCATCCAATCGAGACCTTCAATTGTTTCTCCCATTGCCAGGCGTAGGTTTTTAACCATTTCCTGCATGCGTGCTTTGGCCTCGGGTGGAAAATACTTTTCTACATACTTCTTCCCGAGAGCCTCGCCAAGCAAGTTGTCAGTAGCTTGCACGCATCGCTTCCAACGCGGCGTCATCTCCTTCGCGCCACTTAAGAATGAGGTAAAGGCAAAGTCTTCATTAACGAAGTCACTGGATAGCCAGTCAGCCGCTGCATTGATCAGGTGCCACTTGAGGTAAACCTTCCAATCAGCCAGCGGCGTGGCGGTCAGTTGTCGATTGACCTCCTCGAGAAACTTTGGTTCGCGAACGTTCAGTGGATCCTGACGCAAGTTGAGTTGTTTGTAATATGTCGCCCAGTCCAGATTAGGAGTCAGTTGCTGTAACTCCGCGAACGTCATCTTGTGGTCGGTGTTCTTGGGTGTGCGGAGGGAGACGTTATCGAGCGAGTTCTCGGCAAATTGCTTTTCCATCCGGAAGATTGTCTCAGCTCCAGCTTTTGCTTGTTCGTCGCTCAACCCGGAGAGGGCCAGCATTTTGGCCACATGTACCAGATACTTCTCTCGTGCTTGTTGAAACCGTGGTTCAGTTTTCAAATAGTAGTCGCGGTCTGGGAGACCCAGGCCGCTGGCGAATGTTTGAGCGATAACTTCATTTGGATTGTGGTTGTCGGGTCCACCAAAAAGCCCAAAAGGCGCTGAGAGCCCGCCAGCTCGCAGGCGCCCCAGCATCAACTGCAAATCAGCGGTGCTCTTGAGGTTATCAATGTCCGTGAGCAAGGGCTGGATTGGCTTTACGCCGAGCCGATTTGCCATTGCCTCATCAGTGCAAGCACTGTAGAAATCGCCCGTCAGCTGTTCGACACTACCTTTGGGTTGACCTTTTTTTGCGGCGACTTCTTCCAGGATCGTGCGCAACTTGTCTTTAGTGGTTTCACCTGCGGCCCAGCGCCTGCTCCAACGCGGCATGGCAGCAGGAATGGGGTTCGCGGCCCGCCAGCCTCCGTTGGCGAATTCAAAAAAGTCTTCACAAGCAGAAACCTTCCGATTCAGATCAGACACTTGGATTCCATGCTGAGAACCATCTTGCAGCGACATACTCGCCGCGAGCACGACAAGAATGATCAGAATGCGGACGGGATTCATGACTGGGTGCCCCTTTCTGCCACAGTTTTGCTTTTTGAGTGGGGAGGTTCGCGTGAATTAGAGCATAAGAGCGCGTGTTACAGCGAGCGTCAGCTGGGAGCAGGCGGTCCGCGCGCAGTAATTAGCTCGGCACCAAACTTTGTCAACTTTAAGTGAACCTCATGCGTCTAAGCGAACAAGCCCGCAGTTTGTCGTAAGTGGTAATCCTGCCGTGAATTCAATACCCAATCCCGCAAGGTATCTGCTCCCCATTAGTAACTGTTTGTTGCTGCTATGTCTCGGGCTTGTCCAAGTCAATGGACAGGCAGGGCGTGTCAGGCGCGTTGAGCAACCACAAAAGGATCCGCAACTGCAAAACGAGACGCCGGATAATTCCAAGAATAGTGAGACGCCAAACGCTCCGGCGGAACCCAAGACACTCGATGTCGTCAAGGTAGATTCGAACCTGGTGAGTGTTCCAGTGATTGTTAGCGACCGCGAAGGACGTTATGTGCCTAATCTAAAGGTCGATAATTTCAAGCTCTTTGATAACGATTCACAGCAGAGGATTTCATACTTCGATGCCGCCGAAGAGCCATTGAATATTGCGCTGTTGTTGGACACCAGCAGAAGCACAGAAGGTGTGCTAAACGATATTAAGAAGGCAGCGAGGAGTTTTCTGGACGACTTGCGACCGCAGGACCGGGCGATGATCGTTAGTTTCGATTACGGTGTTCATCATCTCAGCGAACTCACTAATGATCGCAAAGTGCTCGAGAACGCGATTAAGCACGCGAAAGTCGGTGAGAAGCCGGGCACAACCCTCAACGATGCAGTGCTGGACGTGGCTGACAAAACTTTCAAATCTGTGACCGGGCGGAAGGCAATTATTCTCTTGAGCGACGGCCAGGACTTTGGCAGTGTCACGCCGCAAGATGTACTACTCGACCAGGAGTCGGAGTCGGACACGATGGTCTATTCCATCTACTATGCGTCAGATTTTAACGGTCCATTTCAGCGTGGGCGAGGTCAGTGGCCGGGAAGGTTTCCGCGTGGACGGGGTGGGTTTCC
>DATFRK010000196.1:0-4535 GCA_035263325.1 Pyrinomonadaceae bacterium
AGTGGGCGGCGAAACAGACTTTCGTCCACCGGAACATTGTGGCGGACATCTTCCAGCGTGAAGATGTATTTCACACTGGGCAACAGCTCCGTCGTCTTGAACGGCAACTTCACACCATCCACCACCCGCCAATCACTGTAATAAAACTCCGCGTTCCCCATTCCCTGGGTCGTCAGGCGCGGTACGTCGCGACGATTCAACAAGGCACTCTCGACATCAAAATACAGTATCTCAGGAGCACCGCCCCGCGGTGTCGCTTCTACCCGATAGACGTCGTGCACACCATCACGCACTTTTTCTATCAGTCGCATGCGCGGATACAGTTCCCGTAGATGAATGTCGCGATAAAAATCGGAGTCGGCTGCCAGCGAAGCCAGTTCCATTCCACCAGTCGTTTCCAAACCGAGCTTATCTGAGAGGTTCCAACCCACCCGACCGTCATAGCCTCGTTTATATGAACCAAATGGCTCTGCATTTACTATAGTCAAGGCTTTGTTTGGGGCCGCGGCGTAGGTTGTAATCTTGCCGCCAAAGCTCTGGCCTACAACATCAATTCGCCCTTTACTGACCCGACTGGTGAGTTTTGTCTGTGCGTCTTTCCCGCCAATAGCCGTTACATACCTGGTCAGGATCGCATCCAGCGTGGGCAGTGGTTCCTCGTTAAGAGAATCATTTACCGCATTCGCAGCGCCGGCACTTGCGGTGACGTTAGTTCGAGGGACATTGAGTCGCTGGACCGGTAACGAGTCGGCCGTGGCGCAGAGCTTCGCGAACTGGGCCGGCGTAAGACTGCCAATCTTTCTGAAGGGCTGAACATCTCTTGGTCCCGCCGTGGGCTTCGTAATGATCAGGAAAGAGGGATAGCCGTTGATACCATACTGCTTCGCCAACAAACGTTCCGGTCGACCATGATCCGGATTGATTCGTACCTTGACCACGCCACTCAAGTATTGCTTGACAGCTGGTGCGGTGAGGTAGTCTTTGTCGAAGTCGCGACAGTAGGGGCACCAATCAGCGTAGAAATAGACGACCAGCGGGACATTTAACTCACGTTGTAGTTGAATCGCTCGCTGATAACCGGGTGAGTCACGCAACCACTTATCTTCCGGTGGCGCGGCAAGGGCGGGCGTCACAAAACAGACTATGGAGAGTAGGAATGCGGCAATGATTGCCGGACGGACAACTCTGTACATGAATTACACCTTCGCAGTTGTGAATACTGAAAGATCCGACAGGTGATTTGGTGAGGTACTAAAGGGCAGATTTAGAATAACTTGTAGGCAAGTAGTTGAGCAAGACTTAATAGAGAACATCAGGAGCGGTAGCGACGGAATGCCACGACCAACTTGGTGAATCGTGCATCGTTAATCGTAAATCGTTTCGCTATGACCTGGTCGTTAGCGAGAATCGATTGGCGATGGGCAACCAGTATTTTTTCGATTCACGATTTACGGTTAACGATTCACGAAAGTTGGAGCTCAGGTGGGAATACTGTACTTGCCAACCAGCGAGGTAACGTTGTCGGTACCACCATTCTCCAAGGCCGCACTCACGAGTTGGGCGCAGGTCTCTTGCGCAGCCAGCGACTGCTGCAAGATGGCGGCGATTTGATCTTCCGACACCATATTCGTTAGACCATTAGTGCACAGCAACACGCAGTCGGCATCTTCGAGTTGCAGCCGTTTCACTTGCACATTTATCTTGCCCTCGCTCAAACCGAGTGCATCGGTCAACACGTGTCGCAAGTGATGGGTATCTACTTCCTCCTGAGAAATCTTACCGGCATCGGCCAGCAACTGCGCATACGTCTGATCGTGAGTTAGGCGGTGTAACTTTCCGTTGCGCCACAGGTAGGCGCGCGAGTCGCCAACATGCGCTACGAACAGTTCGTTACCGGCACTGAAAGCGGTGGTCAACGTCGTGCCGGTGCGCATCAAGGGGTCGCCTTTTGTCTGTTCAGAGACAACATCACTCAGTCGCTCATAGAACAGCCGGGTCCTTTCCATGACTTCTTTCGCTACCCGGTCATCAATCCTCAGGTTCCACCTGCCAAAACGAAGTAGGAGTTGAACCGCAGTACCGAGCGCCAAACTACTGGCCGTCCCACCCTGGGCATGTTCGTCGCTGGTGCCGTCAGCTACGGAAAAGAGATAGCCCCACTCCTGAAACGAGAGTGGTAACCCACTTTCAGTAACGTTGGTGATTAACGTTTGCTGGTCACGACCCAGTTTCAGGACCAGGTAGCGATCTTCGTTTTCTGAACGAACACTTCCTTGATGACTAAGGGCGCCGAACTCCGCTTGCACGAGCGATGACAAGCGCTTGACTTCCGTGTTTTTCGGTAGTGGCGCAGCGGCTGCGTCATGGTCATTCATGGATTTCGCGCTCCCGTCAATTGTTTTTCTGCCAGGGTCTGGTTTGCTGAAGTAGTGGAAGTAGCGCCAGGATCTATCGGCGGCATTCTAATTCCTGCTTCAGCAAACGCTTCAGTAACACTGGTGGCCACGTCGCTCAGAACTTTCCGGTGCAGGTAATAGCGACCCACCCAGAAGACAAGGGTGAAATCGAGGCCCTTCTCCGCAAAGCCAACCAGGAACGCGTTGGGTGCTGGATCTGTCAGAACTTCCGCGTGCTTTCGGGCCGTCTTAACCAAGAGATCTATGATTTCCTTTGGCTCACAGCCATAGGCCACTCTCATTGGCAGATTCACCACCCGCCGTCTGCCTAACCGACTCCAGTTGATCACCTTGCCGGCCACTAGCGTAGAGTTGGGGATGATCACCTCAGCGTGTTCAGCGGTGCTAATGGAGGTGGATCGCATACCAATTCGTGAGACTTCGCCAAACGTTCCCTCAACCTCCAGGATGTCGCCTTCGCGAATAGGTCGCTCAAAAAGGAGAATTAGGCCGGATGCAAAGTTGTTGACAGCGTTCTGCAAACCGAATCCTACGCCGATGCCAAACGCTCCGGTAAACAAAGTGAACTTGGAGAACTCCACGCCACCAGCCATCAGCGCCAGCATGAACACAAAGAAAAGCAACACGTAGTAGGTCAGAGTCGAAACCGCAAAAGGAATTCCATGACTGAGGGGCAAACGCTTCAAGATATCTTCGCGCAGGACCACGCGGATTGCCGCAGCTGCCAAAAAGCCGATCACGAGGACGAGAACAAAGGTCAGCACTTCACCGGCGGTGAACGTGTTTGGGCCCGAAATTAATGGTGTGGTGAGCCAACGCCGCAAGATCGCAAAAACAGAATCACGCAGGGTAAACAGACGCAGCAGTGAGAAGACCCAGAGCAGCAGAGCCGACAGGAAAAGAAAACCTCTCAACAAGCGCTCAATACGTCCTCCGTATTGCCGTACTACCGCGAGCTGGCTGGCAGTTTTGGTCTTGAGCAAGGTCGACAAAACAACCGCCAGCACCTCCTTTGTCGTGTAGACCACAACCCCGTAGTAAGCACCAATCAGAGTTGCATCCGTCAGCACTTGTGACAACGCAAAAAACCCAAATACGTTTGCCAGTAGCGCCAGGCCCATCAAGATCACTCCGCAGCGGATTCCCAGCAACAAAAGTGAGCGGCGTGACAGCCAGTGGAAGTTTGCCTTCCGGCTGCGATAAAGGAACCACGCCACTGAGCCGGCCATAATCAACGCCGAAAGTGCCAACAGGTTACGCTTAGCGAATAACGAGCCGGTGGTGGTGCGGATTCCTTGCACTAACAGGTTGGCGAGCAACAAGGCATAGAGCAACCGCTGCTCAAACGTTTCAACCATTGGGGCAAACAACCGGAGCACGGGAAATATGAAGAGCAGACTCAAGAGAGCCTTAGCGGCAGTCGGCGCTGTCGGATAGAGCGGAAAAATCGCGAGCAAGGTGGCGAGAAACGCCAAAGAGAATGGCCGCTTGAAGACGTGTGAGAGTTCGGGGTTAACCACGCCGGTTTCAATCCATCCCGGCAGGTGGCTTCGCATCTTAAGCGCGCCCATGAACGTCAGGATAAAAGCCAAAACCGATAAAACCATCGGCCGCTTATGCAACAAAACAAACTCACCCAACCTTCTCCAGTCGCGCAGGTAGTTTGTGCGCAAGAATCGGTGCAACGCCTGGTCGGTTTGTTGCCTGGCTGACCATCTCCAAAGCGGACTGCTGTCAACCTGGAAGAGACTTTTTTGGACCAGCCCGATTTCGGCGGCTATCTTTTCCAGCACCTGATTGATCAATTGTTCGCGCTCCGTCACACGAGTCTGCAAGGTGACGTCGAGTTTCAACAGCTCTTGGGCCTGGGCAGTTGTTCCCTGAATTTCTGCCAGGCTCTCACTGATCCTGGCTCGGAGTTCCTGTAGTGAAGCATCCGCTTGCAGTTGCTCAAGCACCGCAACCCACTTTCCTTGCTGGCCCTTGAGCCAGGCGATGTCGGTGTTCACCGCAGTCGCCTGGTCCACGAGAGTCTTGCTCATGTCGACCAGCCTGTTTTTCAGGATGGTCCACTCACTATCAAGGTCCTGTAGTTCCGGGAAAGATGGCGAGGTTTGC
>DATFRK010000197.1:0-4737 GCA_035263325.1 Pyrinomonadaceae bacterium
ATTGAGAACCGCGACCGGCTGATCGAGAAGGAAGAGATTCTCGACGCGATCTGGAATGGAACCCACGTCACTGAAAATGCTTTGACCCGAGAGATCGGCCGGCTCCGCAAGACTCTCGGTGACGATCCCAAAGCGCCGAAGTACATTCAGACGGTCCACACTCTTGGGTATCGATTCATTGCCGAGCTGGTGGAAGTGAATGGTGACCAGACTGGGGCGGGCGCCGCTGAGGAACAAGCGGAAGCGCCGTTGGAGCATTTCCTAGTTGCTTCACCGGTTGTCGCCTCGGGCCCGCTTGCCGTTGAGGAGTCGACTCCAAAGCGAACTCATTCCTATTGGCTGATCACGACGGTTATTACGATTGCGATCGGACTGGTCACGATCGGCGGCATCGCAGTGTCGAAAAGACGGTCCGCGACGATCCCAACCCCGGTTGCGTCAGCGAACTCAGTGGCGGTTCTACCGTTCAGCACTTCGAATCGGGATGAGGAGTATCTGGGCTTCGAGCTAGCCGATTCTCTGGTTAACCGACTGAAGAACAGCACCCAACTCTCCGTGAGTCCAATTACAGATCCACTTCACTACAATCAGGTGAGCCAGGATCCGATCACGATCGGCCGCTTGATGAAGGTGGATTACATTCTCTACGGCGAAATTGATCGGGCCCGGCAGCACATGGCGATACAGTTAGTCCGCGTACGCGATGGGGTCGCGCTACTGGCGGAAAGTTACGATGAGAAGTTTGATGACATTTTTAAGCTAGAAGATTCGCTTTGCGCCAAAGTCTTGAATAGCCTGCTGGTCACGCTAGACCACGAAGAAACCCAGGGCTCCCAAAGGCGTTATACAAACAATCAACAAGCGTACGAGACTTTCCTCAAGGCGCATTTCTTCATGAACAAGTTGACTGCACCCGACATTGAAAAAAGTATCGAGTATTTTCAGCAGGCCATAGCTCTGGATCCAAAGTACGCAATGGCTTATGCGGGACTGAGCGATTCTTATATGCGACTGGATCTGGCTGGCAAAGCTCCGGCTGAATATCTCCCCAGGAGTCGAGCGGCTGTAATGAAGGCCCTGGAGCTGGACGAAACAGTTGCCTATGCGCATTCAATGTTGGGAAGAATCGCTTTCAGGTACGATTGGGATTTTCACCGGGCTGAGCGGGAATATGCGCGAGCCCAGGAACTGAATCCGAAGCTGATACATAACTGGTACGCATTTTTCCTGCTGCTCCAAAACCGCGTGGCCGAGGCCGAAGCGGAACAGCAGAAATTTGAAGCTTTCCTGCCTTTCAGTGGCAGCAGCGGTATGGCCCAGCACTTCTACTATACTGGCCAGTATGATCGCGCGCTCGATACTATCAACCGGAAATTGGAAACCAGGCCAGAGGCTGTGCCACTGCACGAGTTGTTGGGGTTGGTCTATGAACAGCAGGGACGTACGGGCGAAGCGATAGGGGAATTTCAAAAGGCAGAAAGTCTCTCTGAGGGGCTCTATGGCCTTGGCGCGCTCGGCCATATTTATGCGGTTTCAGGAAAGTTGGGCTATGCCGAAAATACTCTGCGCAAGCTTGATGAGCTTTCAAACCAAAAGTATGTTTCGCCTTTTCAGAAAGCTGTAATTTATGTCGGGCTTGGCAAGAAGGAAGAAGCTCTTAAGTTTCTCGAGAAGGCATACGGCGAACGGTCGCTTTCGGCGGTCTCGGTACGCTTTGATCCTCGCTTGAACGAGCTGCGCGGAGATCGGCGATTTCAGGAATTCATAAGACGGACCGGATTACCGCAGTAAAACTCTTTTTCAGCAAAATCGAATAGCCAATGACAAACGAATTTTAATGCAGTAGCAGCGGAGCTACTGATCACCTGCCTTATACGAAGCATTTCTCCTTGCCGCGACTCCGTTACTAAAGAACCCAAGAACAGGAGTCTCATAAAAAACCTGGTTGTACCACGATATATAATACGTGCCGAGGATAGTGTCCTTAACAATGAGAATTGGATCAACGAACAGACTAATTTTCGTAGCTCTATCCGCTGTGGTTTGGATATCAGATGCAAGTCTGGCCCAAGACTCCGTAGTGAATCGACCGAAGAGAAGGACCTTTGGGTTTAGCTTGCGGGATCTAAACCCTGCAAAAGAAAAAGGCAAGTCGAAAACACATAAACACGATCCAGCCAAAAGCGCACTTCCGGAGACTTCGGATGATGTCGTAAAGGTAGAAACGCTTCTCGCGGTTTTTGATCTCTTAGTGACTGACTCTTATGGCAAGCCGGTAGAGACACTTAACAAAAGCGATTTCACTGTCTCTGAGGATGGCATTCAGCAAACTGTGACTCAGTTTACCAAAGGAGATGAAACGCAGGACGGCCGCTCCATTGTCCTGGTACTCGAGTGGAGCAACACCGCCCACTACGTGGAGAAGAGTCTGGAGGCCGCACAGACTTTCATTGAGAAACTAAGACCGCAAGACTATGTTGCGGTAGTTACCACCGATATCAAACTCGTCTGCGATTTCACAAATAATAAAGAGAAACTTAGGTCAGTTCTGCACACACTGAAGAACAGACTATCACGGGGCCCAGAGCCGTCATTGCCCGCTGAAAGTGTCTTACCAAAGGAACAGTTTGAATTCGAAACACTGATTGCGGTGCTTCAGGAATTGCTCGATTCTCCTGAACGACACATCATCATTTTCCAGGCAGACGGAGGTGAGGTTCTGTATCTGCGTGATCAGGCTTTGGCAAACTCTCCGGTTCCTCCACCAGTGCGTAAAATTAGTCTTGCGAATGTACTCTCAGTCGTCACAGGATCGAGGTCGACGACTATATATTCCGTTATCCCCGACTATCAATACCTGGGATTAACGCCAGAAGAACAGATGAATAGGGCGCGGGAAAGTATGAAGGACCAGGTTCGCTATTTGCCTGAGTCTCAACAACACTTATTCTTCAACCCTTCGAGGCTCCGAAACATTGTTGATTCCGCGGTACTGGCTCAAACTTCATTGATGAGCGTTTCCCAATTGTCAGGAGGATGGTCAGCATATCTCGAGCGCCCAGACCGCGCGGAGTACATCTACTCACAAATCTTAGCCGATGCTAATCAAAGGTATGTTCTTGCCTATCCCATCATCGATAAAACGAGGGATGGGCGAGTCCGTAGCGTCTCAATACGAGTTCAAGGCCATCCTGAATATCACATCCAAGCCCGCCAAAGTTACGCACTAAGATAATTAGATCTGGTGCGAATCCGTTAGCGGCTGATGGTCGTTGTGTCTGATTTCCGGTAGATAGTATTTGCAGTCCAAACTGATCTTGCTTCATCTGCCCCGCCGCTAGATAAAGAAGAACAAATTGCGTATGCTTCTGCGCATTAAGGTTTCTGCTTCACGTACCTCAAAAGCCCAAACGCAAGATCAATTGAAACTCTGAAACGCGTATCGGTGGGAAGCCGTTCTCATGTCAGATACCCTAATGAGTGCGCAATAACGATGAAAGGATAACTGACTTGGAGCCCCTTAGCGCCCCAGCACGAATCTTGGGTCTTGTTAAATTAATCAACTCGCATATTTTCCCGCTGGGCTATAGGAGAGAAAATGAGAGACAAGGAAATCTCGCGTCTTCACTAATCAAGCTGAGCCTTTTGCTGATCGCTGTCACGCTCGTGCATCTCAGTGTGCGAGCCACGACGGAGCTCATTAATTCAGGACGAATCATAAATAGCTCATCGACTAGTGATGGCAGGCAGCTTACTACTCCGCCAATTGTTGAATTCTCAAGCTTGTGGGCCGCGCCGCCGGTGACGACTGCCAGACCCTCCATTGCAATTACATCGAATACTCTCTTAGCCAACCTCAACGGCAAGATCGCCTTTTCTGACGGTGACCTCATCCGTATGGTTAATGCTGACGCTACTGGATTACTTACTTTTGGAAACGGTCTTAAGCCAGCGTGGTCGGCAGATGGGACAAAATTGGCCTTTCTCTCCGGAAGTTCATTCGTTACGAGCCACGATGTTTATGTAGTCAACGCAAACGGCACAGGTTTGTTGAGAATTGCAACTAATGCAAGCGGAGAAACGGCGCCCACATGGTCGCCGGATGGAGAATTTGTCGCGTACCAGGGTCTAGATAACGCGGTCTACCGCGCGGACAGAGCGGGGACTTCAGTAACTAAGCTATTCGACAATCCCGACACGTTAAAGGGATTGAGATGGTCTCCGACCGGACAACAGTTTGCTATCGCAAAGGGTGGCGACATATACGTGTTGTCAACCAACGGTAGTAATCAGGCAAAGTTGACGAATCATCCATCGCAGTCACCAGATTCGAATCCCCGGTGGTCGATAGATGGTCAGAGGGTTATGTTCACGCGCGGTCTCGATGCATATGTTGTCGGTGCGGACGGGATCGGTGAAGCGAGATTGCTAAACTTCGGGTATGCCAAAAACGCGACGTGGTCGCCGGATGGGCAGAAGGTCGTGTTCCAACTCCCAGCTTCCCTCGGAATTATGAATGTTGATGGAACACTGTTCAGCCAAATTCTTCTTAACGTTGCCGGCCCCAACATCTCCGATCCTGACTGGCAACCTGTTCCAACTGGGTTGCCGCTGCCATCCCCCACGCCGAGCCCCACAGTGTTCACGATTTCCGGGCACATTGATCCCACGGCAAACACAAGTGGCACCGTCTTGCACCTGACTGGCACCAGGGGTGGTGAACGTGGAATTGACGCA
>DATFRK010000198.1:0-10737 GCA_035263325.1 Pyrinomonadaceae bacterium
ACTAAAACCTGGAATGACCGCCAATCTAACGATCACAATCGACGAGCGAAATAATGTGCTCAAGGTGCCAAATTCTGCTCTGCGCTATAGACCACAGAGTGCAACCGGACAGAATCGGGGCGGCAACAATGCGGGGGGCAATGCTGCAGCCAATGGTGGCCAGGGTCAAGGCGGCGGCCGGCGCGCACAACAGGCGCCCGACGCAAGTGGCGGCCAGTCTGATAACCGCATAACGCCGTCGACCGCACCGGTATTGGCCGGACAGACCAGGCTGGTATGGGTGCTCGGGTCAGACAAGAAACCACAAGCACGAAGAATTGTGGTTGGTCTAAGTGACGGCACTGCCACCGAGGTTGTTTCCGGCAACCTGCAGGAAGGCGATGTGGTGATCATCGGTGAGAACATCACTGGCGATAACAAACCACAGCAGACTCAAACAGCGCCGGGCTTTGGTGGTGGCCAACGTGGTGGAGGCTTCGGCGGCGGTGGCGGTGGTCCGCGACGCTAAGGTTTTCCGAAAGCATGCCGGCGCGTTCAGATTGAATGCGCCGGCAAGACCCGGTCAGGAAACAGAAGGAACAAAATGGCAGCCATACTTGAACAACCATTCCAGTCGAACCAGCCGGCGGTCCAACCAATTCCCGAGTCGCAACCGGTAATTCAGTTGGACCACGTTCACAAGACTTACACGATGGGTGACGTGGAAGTGCATGCATTGCGCGGCGTGTCGCTGACAATTCGTGAAGGTGAGTTTGTCGCGATCATGGGTGCTTCTGGTTCGGGTAAATCGACCACGATGAACATCCTCGGCTGTTTGGATCGCCCGACCCGTGGAACCTACGTCCTCGACGGTCAAGACGTTTCGCAAATGAGCAAAGATGAGCGGGCCGATGTTCGTAGTAAGAAGATTGGCTTCGTGTTCCAGGGCTTTAACTTATTGTCGCGGACGTCGGCAATTGAAAATGTGGAATTGCCAATGCTTTACGCGGGTATCGACACTGCCGAACGACAACGTCGAGCCACCGAAGCGCTGACCGCGGTAGGGCTAGTCGGACGAGAACAGAATCATCCGAACCAGTTGTCAGGTGGACAACAGCAACGCGTGGCGATCGCCCGGGCGCTGGTGAATCAGCCGGCATTGATCCTGGCTGACGAGCCAACCGGTAACCTCGACTCGCGCACTTCAATCGAAGTGATGGAGATCTTTCAGCGACTTAATCGTGAACAAGGCATCACCCTGATCCTGGTAACGCACGAACCGGATATCGCTGAGTACGCCAAGCGGGTAGTTGTTTTTAAGGATGGCAAGATAAAGAAGGATTATCAAATCGAGCGGCAGCGCAACGCTTCGGAGGAACTAAAGAATCTCCCGGAAATTACCGACGACGAAGATGATGAGGAGGAGTAGCGCAGAATAGGACCTATTTGACCTATAGGACCTATTAAAATCAAAACTCGGCAATCGAAAATCAAAAATTACCATGAACTTCCTAATGATCATTCGCATCGCCTATCGCGCACTGGCCCGCAACAAGATGCGCGCCGCCTTAACCATGCTGGGCGTAATTATTGGCGTCGGGGCCGTAATCGCCATGGTCAGTATTGGCCAGGGAGCGCAGGCGTCAGTGCAAGCGCAAATCTCGAGTTTTGGTACTAACCTCTTGTTTGTTAGTGCCGGCGCCCAAAACGTTGGTGGTGTCCGTAGCGGTACGGGTGACAACGGTACGAACACCTTGACCGAAGATGACCTGCAGGCCATCCAGCGCGAAGTGCCAAGCGTTTCCGCACTCAGCCCGATGGTTAACTCGAGGTCGCAGTTGGTGGTGGGAAATCAGAACTGGAATACGTCGATTCAAGGCGTCAGTGAACAACTGCCCGGTATTCGGAAATGGACGATCTCAAGTGGTGAGTTCTTCAGTGAAGCGGATGTGCGCTCATCAGCGCGCGTAATCGTGCTGGGCCAAACTATTGTCGACAATCTTTTTTATGGCACTGACCCGGTCGGTCAGTACGTTAGGGTGATGGAGCTGCCGTTTCGCGTGGTAGGGGTGTTGGGACGTAAGGGTCAGGATGCCCAGGGGCGCGACCAGGACGACATAGCCTTCGCACCTTACACCACGGTGCAAAAGAAACTGTTAGGGACGACAAGAATTCAGGTCGCCTATGTCTCGGCGATTTCCGCCGATGCTACTTACACGGCGCAGTTGCAGATCAGCGACTTGTTACGGCAGCGGCACAAACTCTCTGGTAATCAACCGGACGATTTCACGGTCCGCAACATGTCGGACGTGGCTGAAGCCGCCAATGAGACAAACAGCATCATGACGTGGTTGCTGGGTAGTATTGCCGGCGTGTCGTTGCTGGTGGGCGGTATCGGCATTATGAACATCATGTTGGTGTCAGTAACTGAACGTACGCGGGAGATTGGCATCCGCATGGCCATTGGGGCGCGCTCTTCCGCGGTGCGCACTCAGTTCCTGATCGAATCGATAGTGCTGAGTCTTACGGGAGGAATTATCGGAATCGTGCTCGGTATTGTGGCATCGTTGGCAATCCCGGCCCTCCTGGGTTGGCCCACTTTAGTGTCGACGGCCGCCATCATCGGTTCGGTGATCTTCTCGGCGGCAGTGGGCATTTTCTTTGGCTACTATCCGGCGCGCAAAGCGGCAGCCCTCGATCCGATTGATGCGCTGCGGTACGAGTAGGACTTGGGCCTCTGGGCCTTTGGTTTTTGCCTTAGCGCAGTGGTAGTAAATCATTGGTCATATATCATTGGACATTTCTCATTTGGTTATTTTAAGAGCGTCCGCGCCTCAACGAGCTTGCTCATAAAAATGGCAAATGAGAAATGTCCAATGATATATGACCAATGATTATCTCAGCGCTAAATTTATCCTTTTGAGAGTCTGCCCTCGTTACTCCTTTTTAACCCTCATCGGTTACCATGCGCCCCATGACTCAGCGACCCAGACCCTCCAAGCCACTCGCATTTTCTCTAATTCTCTGCTTCGTCCTGGTCCTTTTTACCAGCCCAATCAGCTCCGGACAGCGACGCACTCAAACGCCTTCATCGTCGCCGGGTCTCGCCAACAGGCGCGCACGACTGGTGCTTATGATTGTGGTGGATCAATTCCGGTACGATTACCTTGAGCGGTTCGGCGATCTCTTCGCTGCTAATGGTTTTCGACGCTTGCTGCGCGATGGCGCTTCGTGGGCTCAAGCAAATTGCAACTATATGCCGACCTATACGGCGCCCGGCCATGCCACGATTTTTAGCGGCGCCTGGCCATCCGAAACCGGGATAGTCGGCAATGAATGGGTCGATCGCCCCACCGGGAAAAAGGTGACCAGCGTTTCCGACGATTCGGTACGCACGCTGGGAGGCGGCACGAACGAGCCAGGATCCAGTCCCCGACGATTGTTGACTTCAACTCTTGGCGACGAGTTGCGCCTGGCTACCAATGACCGCGCCAAGGTGATCGGCATCTCATTAAAAGATCGCTCGGCAATCTTACCCGCAGGTCGGCACGCGAACGCCGCCTACTGGTTCAGTACTCAGACCGGGAACATCGTCTCGTCCACCTATTATTTCGAGCAGTTACCGTCGTGGGTTACCAAGTTCAACAACAACCGACCGGCAGACAAGTACTTCGGCGCTAAATGGGAACGTTTGCTCCCTGAATCTGAGTACCTGAAGAGGGCCGGGCCAGACGCACCCCCATGGGAAAATATCGGCCAGGGCACCAACGATACAATCACCTTCCCACACATCATTACCGGAGGAGATCAAAAGCCGGGACCGAGATTCTATGGTGCGCTTGACTTCTCACCGTTTTCCAATGACCTGCTGGTGTCGTTCGCCGAAGAAGCATTGGTAAACGAAAACCTGGGTCAAGATGAGGACACTGACATCTTGACGGTCAGTTTCTCAGCCAATGATTACGTGGGTCATCGGTTTGGTCCATACAGCCAGGAAGTGATGGACATAACACTGCGCGTGGATCGGCAGGTCGGATCCCTGCTCGATTTTGTCGACGCGAAAGTTGGATTGGCCAACACGCTCGTATTGGTAACTGCCGATCATGGAGTGGCGCCAATTCCGGAGCACGCAGCCGCACTGGGTCTCGGTGGTGGTCGAATAAAGTCTCAGGATGTGATCGGTCCCATTAGAGCGGCCATCAGCGCAAAGTACAACCCGCAACACAAGTCACCCGATCCCACGGCTGATTACATCTACCAGTATGACGAAGCAGGGCAGAAGCGCGACGCGTTTACCAACGCGAATCTTTACTTCAATTATGCGGCCCTTAAGCGCGACGGAGTTTCGCTAAACGAGATCGAAGACCTGGCCGGGCAGGCAGCGTTAACTGTCCCAGGAATTGCCCGATACTTCACCCGGGCCCAATTGCTTCGGGGCGCGGTCTCAACCGACGATCCGATAGAACGAAAGGTCCTTCATGGGTTCTACCCCGCCCGCAGTGGCGATCTAATAATCCTGGCCGAGCCCTACAAATACCTCGGTGATTTCATCACGGCCACACATGGCACGCCTTATTATTACGACACTAATGTGCCCCTAATCGTCGTTGGTGCGGGAATACAGCAGGGCCGGTACTACGAGGCGGCAACCCCATCGGATATCGCGCCGACATTAGCGGCAATGCTTGGCGTAACCACTCCCAGCGGGGCCAGCGGTCGCGTATTGCTGGAAGCGCGAAAGAAATAATTGGGACCGCAGGCGCCGCCGGGAGCGCAGGGGGCTTCGCCTGCCTTTCATAGCCGTCTGGGGCCGCAGGGATGCAGGCGAGCCGCCTGCGGTCGCAGCGGCGACCGTAACTTTTTTCCTTTTCCTCAGTTTTATCTACAAGAAAGCTGGCGTGAGGACCAGACTTGAGTCCGGTAAACGAATCCGCAGAACGGCTCCTAATTGAAGCTGCCCAAAAAGATCCGGGCCGCTTTGCGGAGCTGTACGAACAGAATTTTCACCGCGTATATGCCTACGTTGCGCGGCGGGTTCGCGATCGTTCAGAGTCCCAGGATTTAACCGCTCATGTCTTTCAACAAGCCCTCGCCAACCTGGACAAGTTCAAGTGGCGTGGCGCCCCCTTTTCGGCCTGGCTATATCGCATCGCCGCAAATGCGATCGCCGATCAAGCCCGAAAAAGATCTCGCGAAACCGGCGACGATCCCGTTCCTGCGACGAGCCAGATCGCAGAACTTGATCTGGAGGCGGTCGAGCGTCGGGCCCAGCTTTTCCAGGCGGTGGACAAACTTCCGGAGGACCAACGGCGGGTAATAATGATGCGCTTTGCAGATGAGAAGAGTATTCGCGACATCGCCGGTGAACTGGGACGAAGCGAAGGTGCGGTCAAGCAACTTCAGTTTCGCGGGTTGGAAACCTTGCGGGCACGCTTGAGTGAGAAGTAATTGCGGCTGAGTAATTCAAATGGCTGAACGTTTAATCATCGACCAACTTGACGACGCGGTGGCAGAGATCCTTGCCGGGCGGGCTCCAGATCTAACGAATTCTGATCCGGTGGTAGCCATGCTCGCGGAGATGGCCGTCGATCTGCGCGGTTTGCCGACGGAAGCGTTCAGAGCACAACTCCGGCAACAACTAGGAAGGAGAGAAGAGATGAGCAGTCCAGCCCAAGAACGTAAAGCCCAAACTGTGCGGGGCCTGTGGGCCCACCTGGTTTTCTCAAATGCGAGCGCCGCCATGGATTTTTATAAGAAGGCGTTTGGCGCGACGGAAACCATGCGACTCACCGAACCTGGTGGCAAGATTGGTCATGCGGAAATGAAGATTGGTGAGGCAACCATCTCACTCTCGGATGAATACCCTGATTACGGTTCGCTCAGCCCACAGACGATTGGCGGTTCACCAATCAAGTTGCATCTCGAGGTGGTGGATGTTGACGAGTTTGCCCGCGTCGCAGTCGCCGCTGGCGCGACAATCACTCGACCAATCCAGGATCAATTTTACGGCGATCGCGCCGGACAATTGCTCGATCCGTTTGGCTATACCTGGGCCATCTCGACTCATATCAAGGACGTCCCGGTTGACGAGTTGCAGCAAAAGGTGGAGGAGTGGGCGACGCAGGAGGCAGAAAAGAAGTCGAAAAAGGGCCGGCGTGAAGGCTTCCACAGTGTGACGCCCTACTTGACAGTGCGGAAGGCACCGGAGCTCGTTGACTTTGTTAAGAGTGCTTTTGGCGCGACTGAACTGTTTCGCACTACTGGTTCGGCAGGCGGCCTGCATTGCGAAGTGAAGATCGGTGAGTCGATGGTGATGATCGGTGGCGGCGAAGGTATTCAAGAATGGCCCACCGCGATTCACCTTTATGTACCTGATGTGGATGCGGCCTATCAGCGCGCGCTGGATGCGGGCGCAACTTCGCTGGCAACGCCAACCGACCAGGAGTATGGTGAACGTTCAGCCGCCGTGCAAGATTCCACCGGCAATCATTGGTACATCGCTACCACGTTCACACCACTCAAAGAGATTGACCAGGATTTACACACGGTCACAGTCTATTTCCATCCTGTCGGAGCGGCGCGAATGATTGAGTTCCTGGACCAGGCCTTTGGAGCCAAGGAAGTGATGCGTCATCAGTCTGACGAAGGTTACATCTATCACGCCAAGGTGCGACTGGGAGATTCAATTGTGGAGATGGGTGAGGCCCACGATCAATGGCAATCGATGCCGACTGCAATTTACCTGTATGTAGAAGATGTCGACGCTGTCTATGAGCAGGCGTTACAGGCGGGAGCGGTTTCGGTCGTGCCACCGGCTGATCAACCGTATGGAGACCGCAATGCGTGGGTAAAAGACCCCTTCGAGAACATTTGGTATATAGCGACGACAGTCGCTTAGCGCCTTTGTGCTTTGTACTTTGTGCTTTGTACTTCGAGCTTGGGGCTTGGATTTGTGAGATCTGAGATCTTTAGGCCTGAGATCACCTGCCCAACCTGAGAACCCAACTCAACGCTCGTAATCAAGCACGTACCCCGGCACTGCAATTCCCTCCTTCAGGCGCGGGTCAGCGACCGGGCCCCCAGCAATCAGTTCAAGCGGAAGCACGCCGGCCCACACCGGTAAATCATAGTCCTCTTCATCATCAATCGGTGGCCCAGTGCGAATCTTTGCCGAGGCCTCTGTTAGCGGCAAACAAAGCACCGTCGTTTGCTTCAATTCGTCGTCAGTAGGCTCACGCACTTCGTTCCAACGACCACGGATTACCTGTTCCGAAAACGCGAACAGGGCCGCAAGCTTCTCCTCACGATCAGCCACTAGCCGGGCCCGACCAAAAACCACCACTGAGCGATAGTTGATTGAATGATGAAAGGCTGACCGCGCCAGCACGAGTCCATCGACTATTGTTACCGTTACGCAGGCGTCCAAACCTTCTGCCAACGTGCGCAGCATACGACTGGCCTGCGACCCGTGGACGTAGAGTTTGTCCGCCAAGCGTGCGTACCCGGTGGGGATGACGAACGGGTTGCCGTCAATCACGAACCCGACGTGACAGATAAACCCTTCGTCGAGGATTCCGTAGACGGTGTCGTGTTCATAGTGGCCGCGTTTTGGTAGGCGTTTAAGAGTAGTGCGACTTGTTTGCGGAAATTTCATGGCAGTGGATGGTAGATGGGTCTTGGTAAATGCTCAAGCTAAAATACCACCAACCGCAGTTGGTGGATGGTTCAAGTCCTTTCTACACGATGCCATGGAAATGGTTTTGCGCCGGCTGCGACACAAGGCATCCTTCGGCGGAGTGGCTGGCCCCGGTAGGGGCCCAATGTCTATAGCCGCGAGAACAAGTCAATCTTGCACTCCTTTAGGAGTGCGATGTTCGGCGCGAGATTTGGAATTCCCAATTTCGCAGTCGGCGCAGTGAGGGTTTACTTCTCTCTTTGTAGAAAGGACTTGAACTATCCACCAACTGCCGTTGGTGGTATTTAGCGAAAACACACCAAACAAACCAAGAGCCACAGACGCAAGGAGCGCGCATCTGTGGCTCAAGCCATCACCAACTCTTTGCTAATTAGTTAACGCTCGTGGCCGCTGCCGTCACTGGTACCGCTGTGGTCGGTCTGCTCAGTCTGATATTCCCGTTGATCCCTTTCGCGGAGATCGCGTTTCCCCCACTGCCAATGCGCGCCGTATACTCGCCGTGCCGGCCAACCTCTTCAACTTTGACCTCGGATAGCTCAGAAACAACGCGGCCATTCATACCGTGCGTTTCCAGGCTCGCGTTGAGACCGTCACTCAATTGCAACTCGATATTGCCGTTGACGCCACTGAAGCTCACTTCATCGCTATCCAGTTTCTTCAACCCCACCTGAATGTTGCCGTTGATCCCTTTGATCTCGACGCCTGAAGCCCCGGCGACCTGGACGCGACCATTGATGCCATGGACTTCAACTGCACCCTCGATTTCGCCAACGGTTACGGCGCCGTTGACCCCCTTGGCTTTCAAGGAAATCTGACGCGGGAGCTTCAGCGTGACTCGCTCGGAAGGATTCGAACCAAACAGCCGGGCGAAGAAGCCAACATCGCCCTTGGTGCCATAGATCTTGAGACTATTGGCATTCGCATCAATGTTGATCTTGCGGCGATTTAACGAATCGCTACTGGCGCCGATACGTTCAATGTAGACTTCAGCGGTCCTGGTATCGGCAGTTTCAATCTTGACCGCACCGTTGATGCCGCCAATTTCAACCTGGGCGCCTGGCGCGAGTTCATAGGTCTTTCTGATTTCATCTCGCGTCTCGCCCGAGGCATTTTGGGAAGCAAGCCCAGGCATATAAGACCCTCCGCGCGAATGGGACCGCACGATCCCGGCAATGCCGGCGATCAGGACCAGAACGACAACAATGAGTACACGTTTCATCACTTACACCTCTATTTGGGCTGGGGAATCCAATTCCATCGGTCTTTAACGAGCGCCACCAGTTTTTTGTTTCCACTGTTTGCTAGGGCGAGTCCCTATTGACACAAAACTTGGTGGAGTCATAGAGTCAGACTCGCCAAGTCACTCCTCGGACTTAGATTGATTACTCTCACACCGCGATTGATTCGGTGTACGGCAGAACTTAGGCGGTTCGAACCCGATGACCGACAGAGACGCAAAGGATCTGAAGGTTTTACTGGTGGAAGACGTTGAGGACACCCGTCTGTTCATGCGCCTCGCCCTGGAGCAGCAAGGGTTTATCGTGTTTGAGGCCGACAATGGTCAAAATGCGGTCGAATTGGCCAATCAAGAGATTCCTGACGTCATCCTGATGGACCTCACGATGCCCCAAATGGATGGTTTCGCAGCCGCCAAACTGATTCGCAAGAATAGAAAACTCAAGCATGTGCCGATGATCGCGGTCACGGCCCACCACGAGACAAACTTTCGCTCCGGCGCCAAGGCCTCCGGCTTTGACGCTTATGTGACCAAGCCCATCGACATCCCCTGGCTGAATGAACTAATCCGCGGTCTATTGATCTGACTGATGGGAGCGCAGGCGGGCCGCCTGCATCCGTTTCCCACTAGTTCTCCTTGGAAGGAGCAGGCGGCCCACCTGCGCTCCCAGCATGCCGCAACGCCTTACCCGGACGGTCACCAGTCACCTTGCCGTCTCGCCATACAGCACGCCCGTTTACAAACACCTGACTTATACCCTCTGACAGCAATTGCGGCTCGGCAAACGTAGCGCGATCTTTGACGCGCGCTGGATCAAAAAGGACCAGGTCAGCCTTGTATCCCGGACGAATCAAGCCGCGATCCTTCAAGCCCAGTCGCCACGCTGGTAACGAAGTCATTTTTCGCACGGCTTCTGCCAGGGCCAGCCAATGGTTCTCGCGTACAAATTGGCCCAACACTCGTGGGAACGTCCCAGCTCCCCGCGGATGTCTCGAACCTACGCCGCCATCACTACTCACCATCACCCAGGGCTGTTGATAGAAAGTCTTGATATCTTCATCCTTCATCGAGTGACAAACGACACTCGCACCACCATCGCGAACAATGCGCATGTAAAGTTGCACGGGAGTGATGTTTTGAGATCGGGCAATACTTTCCATCGTCTTGAATTCATAGTCGGGATGTGCCTTGCAACTCACGATGGTTATGTTCGCCGCACCACCTACGTCGGCAAGGCCACGCGCCACGTCGACCGGATCGTCATGATGGCCGCTCGGAATCAAGACCCTGATCGTTGAGCTCCAGGCGTCGTAGGGATAACAGTCCGCGGTGATATCCAATCCGCTTTTGCGGGCCTTCTCGATCAGTGCCACTGCTTCGCGCGATCGTCCCCAAACACCAACGGTACCCAACTTAATATGGGAAACCTGGGCCGGTAAACGCGCCTCGCGACTGATGCGAATGAGTTCGTTGAAGGCGTCAAACGCTTTGTCAGCTTCGTCGCGGATGTGACTGATATAGATCCCGCCAAAACGGCCCGCCACACTAGCCAGCGCAACAATCTCTTCGGTGGTAGCCGGCTTCCCCACTTCGTATTCAAGACCACTCGACAACCCAAACGCGCCGTCGCGCATAGCCTGTTCGGTTAGGGCCTTCATTTTCTCAACTTCCGCAGTGGTGGAGTGGCGGTTTGTGTCGTCACCCATCACCGCGGAGCGAAGAGTCGCATGGCCCACAAAGGTCAGGACGTTAAGTGAAACAGGATCGCGTTCGAGTTTAGCGAGATACTCCCCAACCGGTAATGGTGAACCACCGTCCTGCCCCA
>DATFRK010000199.1:0-6705 GCA_035263325.1 Pyrinomonadaceae bacterium
ACAACTCCTCTAACTTGCGCCGCTTCGCGCTCGCCGCCTCCTCGGTGTGCTGACCGCCGAATAAACGCGTCTGTCGTTCCGCCTCGAGGTTGAGCATCTGTTGCAACGAGCGCTCCCGCGCGAGCAAATCAGGGTCAACTCCCTGACGTATGTCGGCGCTTGCTTCGGCCAGCATGTCGATTAGACTCCGCGCCCGCGCCTGCTCGTAAGTCTTCAAAGCGGCGACGTCAAATCCCGCTGCTGGTCGAAGTCGATGGAGGCGCATCAGTAGATCAATATGCAGCTTGTATAGATCCTGGACCGAGGCGAAGTAGGAGGCGCGCAGGTATCGGCTGTTCACCTTAGTGCGTAGTGTGTTGATGATGGCGATCGCGGCCTCGGTCCGTTGACTTGCCGGGAGAAGATGATCGAGTTTGGATTCGGCGAGCGCCATTCCGTAAAGGGCTGCGACTTCCCCGTTACGATCTCCCACAGCACGCCAGATCGGCAGAGCTCTGTCATAGTACTCAAACGACTTCTGCGGCTGATGCCACATGTCGAAAACGCGTCCAAAATGGTTGAGCGTTATCGCTTCACCCTGACGGTCGCTCGCAGCGATTCTCAGTTGGAGCGCGCGTTCCAGATATTCGCTGGCCTTGCTTTGATCTCCTAACACGCTGTAGGCGGTTCCCATGTGTGTGAGCGCGGCAGCCTGTAGCCTGCGGTCGCCAATGTCCTCGGTGAGCGCGAGTGCCCGAGTCAGCTGTTCGAGCGCCTCTTTTGGCTTGTCAAGAAGATTGTAGACGCTGCCCATGTTGATCAGCGTCACCGCCTCGAGCCCGCGATCACCCACCGCACGCGCAAGCGGGGGCACCTGCTGAAAATAGAAAAACGCCTTCTGTGGCTCACCCAAAAGGTTATAAACCGTGCCCATGTTGTTTAGGACGGAGGCTTCGTTCCGACGGTCACCCACAGCGCGGTACAAAGGGAGCCCTTGCGCGAAATGGTCCAGGGCTTTCTGCGGCTCACCTACTAATCTGTAAACGCCGCCGATCTGTGTGAATGTGAGGGCCTCGCCAGTCTGATCTCCAACTGCCCGCATGACCGGAAGTGCGAGATTGTAAGACTCAAGCGCCTTCTGGGGCTCACCCAGCGCATAGTAAGTTGTGCCGTTGATCAAAAGCGTGATGGCTTCTAAATGGCGATCGCCAATGGCGCGCCAGACGCTGAGCGCCTGGTTAATATACTCGAGCGCCTTTTGTGGCTCGGAAAGAGCGTTGTAGACGTTGCCCATGTTGGTGAGCGTCATGGCTTCACCGCGCCGATCGCCTGCTTCCCGCATCAGGCGCAACGCTTCGCCGTAACGCTCGATGGCTTTGCGACGTGAGTCGTTGGTCCGTTCGGCTTGCAGTTGTGCACCTGCGCAGTAGGAACGCTCGGCGGCCACGCTACGGCGGTCTGCGTCGGTCGCAACCCTCAGCTCGTCGACCCGCAACTCGTAGCGTCCAGCCGCTGCAGATTGCTCCAACGAGCGCACCTTCAACAGGTAGTCACCGCTGACTTCAGCCACGAGTGAAACCACCTCCATACCGCGTGTGCCACTCAGGTTGTTATCCACTTCGACGAGTGGTTTTCCATCAGGCCCTAACAATTCCAAAACAACATCGATGCCCTTCTGGTCCACCACCAGGCGCGCGTACTGACCTGCACTTATGCTCACTTGATATGTGTGCTGTTCGCCGCCGCGCATTTCTCGAGCGACCGGCTGTCCAACAGAGAGTGGGTAAGAGGCCGACTGCAACTGATGCCCAGCGGTCAGTGCTCCACTTAACAGCAGGAGCCAAGCGACAACTACACATCGCGGAGTCCATCCGGAAACGAATGATTTGTAAGATTGGAACATCTCGTCGTGTGGGAGTTGAGATTCTATTACGGTGTGTGGGGGGTGTAAATGCTCACCCGCGGCTCCGAAATCGAAGCCGCGGGTGGGGCCAATTGGGCAGGGTATTTGCGAGAAGTACCAGGGAGAAGGCGCCAGTCCGCTGGCGGCTAACGTCGTCACCTTTTACAAGGCTAAGGTTGCCGGCATCGCGGCTGAAGAGCTGAGCGGTGCCGGCGAACCTGAAGTTGCTACTCACCAATCGGAATTCGTATCGGCGTTGGCTTGGGCCTGGGCCTGTGGCGCGCCCATCGCTCCTCCTCAGTGATTGGCACGGTGATGCAGAAAGTACCAGGGGCGCAGGGTCCCCAGGGTGAATTGACAGAACTCAGCGTGACTGGTGCGCATGAACTGGCAGCCGCAGCTGAAACTGCCACAGCTGAAGAACGCGCATCGACGTCATCAACTGCGATGACTTTACACGGCGCGGGTGCGATCGTGGGTAAAGGTAGAGGTGCAGGTGCAGCGACAACTGCGGACCTCTCAGACCTTGCCGTCTGTGCGGCCGAAGTTAGACCAGAACCGCCGCCAGTATCGAGCACTTTCGTAAGTCCGTCCGGTATCCGCTTGAAAGTGAATCGCGGCCAGACCTTTAACGTTGAGTCAAACGTGCTGAAATTTATTGTCATCGTCCCGGTCGATGCTTTGAAAAGGGACAGGCCCACAAAGACGTCCCAGGACTCTGTTGAGTTGTTGCCGTAAGTGACTGTGATCGGGCTACTGGCTTTTAGGGAAAGCGCTGTCATCTGGATCGGTGTACTGCCGCCCGCCTCAGTGACAGCTGATTGCCGCTCGATGATTGTGTCAACACTGCTCTCTGGACCCAAAGGCACGCCTTCGAGTGGCACGAGCCCTGAGTACGCAAGCGACCCTGCCCCGAAGAAGTTTGCGGGTACTGGAGAGCCCGAGAAGTCGTGAAACGTTTCGCCGTCGGCAGCCGTTACGAATTCGTCATTGTCTGCCGCGATTGGAAATGCGTCGGGCGCCGCTTTGCTCTTCGCGGTGACGAACAAGGTGATCACCAGCGCCATTCCCACAAGTAACGCCATTGTGAGCATGACTGGTTTTGTGTAAAGCCTCCGTGTGATCTCTTTCATCAGTCCTTTTCCTCCTCACGAAATACTTTGCTTTAAGCATCGAGGATTTCAGCACGCTTGCGAGTCTTTTACTTGTTCAATCTTGCTAAAGATCCGTACTCATCCGTGTTTCCAAAATTGCCACGCCGGATTCTGCTTTTGAGTTCATACTGTTTTCCGTACTCCCATTGAGATTATTGGACAGGCGGCGGTGCGGACCTCAGCCACCAGATTTGAATTGCCTGTCCGCCAATCGGTGCCCAGCAACTTACAACCCAAACACTCCTCTTCGGGAGCGTTTGATTCGAACAAGCATCGGCGATTAACGATGCTCGGTAGAGGTGTCGGTCAATAAACGGATCGATAGTATGCAGACGTGTGTCAAAACTCCGGATCAAGTCTCGTTAGTCGGGCGAATGCGCATTCGCTTCCTGGGTCTCTCACCAAGCGAGGCCAGCTTCGCAAAACGCGGCTTCCTCGCAAGCGATGACCACGCTCGCCAGCGGCTTGAACAAATCGGCATCACTTTCCTGAGGGGTTACCACGCTGCCCTCGAGGAAACCGCGTTTGCCCCGCTCGCACTGCGTCTCGCAGAAGTCGAAACAGAATTTCGTGGGTTCGCTTTCGAAGGTGCTGCCATGGGGCTGGCCTTACTTGATTGCTTCACACCCTGGCGGAACGACCGTTGGCGCACGTTCACCGAGCGTTTCGCTCAACCGCACATCTACATGATGCATGTTGGCTTGGGGTGGGCCTTCGCGCGCCTCCGGCGACGAGTCACCCCTTACCTGGCCCGGATCGATCCGCTCTTAGGTTGGCTCATGGTCGATGGTTACGGTTTTCACGAAGGCTATTTCGGATGGCCTCGGTACGTCGAACAGCGCACGATTCCGGCCCACCTGATTGGCTACGAGCAACGCGTTTTCGATCAGGGGCTCGGGCGCAGTATCTGGTTCGTGAAAGGCGCGGATGTCGCGGCGGTGGTTGGTGCGGTCAACGCATTTCCGATCGCCCGACGTGACGACCTGTGGAGCGGTGTAGGTCTAGCCTGCGCCTACGCTGGCGGTTGTGGACCAGCAGCAATCCAATCGTTGCGAACTGCCGCCGGCAAGCACTTACCGGCAGTTGCTCAGGGGGTTGCCTTTGCCGCGAAGACGCGCAAGCGCGCTGCGAACCACAATGTCCACACAGAGACAGTCTGCCGAGTGATCTGCGAGTGCTCTGCCGACGAGGTCGCCGCAATCACCGACGCTGCCCTGGAAGACTTGCATGAACGAGGCGGATTGCCTGCTTACGAAGAGTGGCGCAACCGCATTAAGGACAAGATCGCACGGGAGGTCAGATAAGAATATGTCGACCAATGTGGGCACATTACGCCAACAGGCTGCCAGGCTGACGGCCCTGGTTCTCATCTTCGCAGTCTACAGTTTTGCGCGAATACCCGAGACACCGGAGTCTGAATTAGCAAAGCTTGCTGAAGGGTTCCGTTTCAGCACTGCGCCGCTGCCGACGCTGACCGGAGAAACGCAGAAAACAATCCGCGACGTCAATCCATCGTTGCGTCGCGTTGCTGGTTGGATCTCGGCAGTCGGAGCTGCGGTCGCCCTAAACGATCTCGATGGTGATGGGCTTCCGAATGATGCCTGTTATGTCGACACCAGGATTGACAAAATTATCGTAGCTCCCGTGCCGGGCACGCCAGCACGCTATCAACCGTTCGCGCTCGATCCAATCAATCTCCCTTACGACAAAGCAACGATGGCTCCGATGGGTTGTCTTCCTGGAGATTTCAACGAAGACGGTCTCACCGACGTGCTTGCGTATTATTGGGGAAGGACTCCCGTTGTCTTTAGCAAACGTGATCTCACCTTTCTGGGCCAACCTCCACTCAACGCTGACAGCTACACGTCCAGCGAACTGGTTCCCGGCGGCGGCCGCTGGTACACAAATGCCGCAACACTCGCCGATATCGACGGCGATGGTCATTCAGACTTGATCATCGGCAACTTCTTCCCGGATGGGGCACGCATTCTCGACGCCCGGTCAGACATCGCTGATGAGATGCAGGACTCAATGTCGCTGGCGCAAAATGGCGGAACAAAACATCTCCTGCTTTGGAAAGGGCCTGCATCAGCAGGAGTTCAATTCGAAGAAATCCACGGTGCACTCGACGAGAAAAGTGCTCGCGGTTGGGCCCTCGCAATCGGGGCCGCCGATCTCGATGGCGACTTGCTGCCAGAGATCTATTTCGCCAACGACTTCGGTCCCGATCGCTTATTGCACAACCGCTCCACGCCTGGTCATCCGCGTTTCGAGCTGTTGGAAGGACGACGATCGTTTACTACCCCGAAGTCGAAAGTGCTTGGCCGTGACTCGTACAAGGGCATGGGTGTTGACTTCGGCGATTTGAACGGTGACGGTTGGCCCGACATCTTCGTCAGCAACATCACGCAGGAGTACGGTCTCGAAGAGAGTAATTTCGTCTTCCTGAGCACCGGACGCGTCGACCTCATGAAGCAGGGCGTCGCTCCATACGTCGATGACAGCGAATCGCTCGGACTTTCGCGTAGTGGTTGGGGATGGGAATCACGACTAGCCGATTTTAATAACGATGGAACGCTAGAGGCTTTGCAGGCGACCGGTTTCCTTAAGGGCAAAATCAATCGTTGGCCGGAACTACACGAGGTGGTTACCGGCAACGATCAACTACTCCGCAACCCGCGTAGCTGGCCCAGCCTTCAAGCGGGCGATGACGTCAGCGGTAACGGACACAATTTTTTCTTTGTCCGCGGCCCGGACGGGCGTTTCCACGACATCGCTGCCCAGCTCTCACTCGATCAGCCGTTACTCACTCGCGGGATCGCAACCGCAGACGTCGATGGTGACGGTCGTCTCGACTACGCCGTCGCGAACCAGTGGGGGACCTCATACTTCTACCACAACGATAGTGCCAATACGGGAGCATTCCTCGGAATCCGACTCCGCTTGGCGGTCCATGATGCAGTGTCGCCAACCCGCGTGTGTCGTGAAGGAAAGAGTGCGATGACGTTCCCTTCACGTCCCGCAATCGGCGCGGAAGCGCGTGTGTTTGTGGATGGACGCGCGCCGCTCGTGCAACAGGTTGACGGCGGTAATGGGCATTCCGGCAAAAGAAGTCCCGATTTGCAGTTTGGCCTGGGCCAGCTCGATAGCAACCAGCCATTAACCGTCGAGTTGCGCTGGCGCGATGCGCAGGGTCTGCAAAGAGAAACGATTCAACTATTACCGGGCGCCTGGTACACCATCGTTCCCGGGAGTGAGAAAGGGATCATCAATGAGTGCAAATGAAATGAACAATCGGGCGGACCGTCTCGGAGGGCTGCGGCGTTTCGCGGTAGCAATCACTGTACTCAACATTCTCGGGCACACTTTCTTCGGTTTCGAACAGTCGTGGGCACATCCGCTGGTTGCATTAGTTTCCGCTTACAGTGTCGAGCTGCTGCTTGAGTTCATCGACGCGCGTTGTAATCGCCGCGCGCTCCGGTTCACGGGTGGCGGCGTGCGTAAGTTCGTCGAGTTTCTGCTCTCGGCACACATCACCGGTCTCGCGTGCGCCATGCTGCTCTACGCAAACGAAAGGCTTGGACCAGTCATCTTTGCAGCAGTCGTAGCGATCTGTTCGAAGAATGTCTTGCGCGCCCCTTTCGGAAACGGCACGCGTCACTTCTTCAA
>DATFRK010000200.1:0-7412 GCA_035263325.1 Pyrinomonadaceae bacterium
CCTAAAAAGAGGTGCCTCGCTATTCACTCGAACGCCACGGATGCCCTAGCTTTAAAAGCACGGGGTGAATGAAACGCTCTGCCTAATCGGCGTAATCTGTGGATAAACTGGCGCTTACTTCGTTGCCTCGGCAAAAGAGTACAAAGAATTACGGGTTCGGATGTAGATCTTGCTGCCGGCAATCGCAGGGGTGGCCCAACACTCTTCGCCTAGATCATTCATCGCGAGCACTTCCCATTGCGCTCCAGCTTTGAGCACAGTCACCTTCCCGCTACTGCTCACTACAAAGATTTTGCCGTCCGCCGCTACTGGCGACGCGTAATACTCCTCCAGCGCGCCAGGTGTGCGACCTTGCTTCAATACCTGGCCATTCGCCGGATCGAGACTAGTGACGATTCCTCCTTCCTTCATCAGGTATATGACGTCTCGATAGAGTAAGGGAGTGGGAATGCTGGGATAGGATTTCTGGAGCCGCCAGACAACCTTCGTCGTCAGATCTCCCTGTCCTCCCAACCGGACGGCGCTGAGGCCGTGGCCGCTGGTGTGGCTGGAATTGCGGATGAAGTCCCACTCGGTAAGATCGATGTAACCATCGTTGTTGGCATCCACCCAGCCAAAGTGTTCTGTAGCCTCTGGAATTGACTTCAACTCCTCACGCGAAAGGCGTTGATCTTTATCTTTGTCGTTTGCCTTCAGAATGTCGTCAAAGGGCGGAAAAAACGGTTCATCGCCGCCATCTGCGGTGACGTAGACCATGTCAGCTCCCACGATGGGTACGCCCTTTGGATAGATGCCAACTTTTGTGACCCACCACAAGCGCTCGCCTTTGTCGAGGGAATAGGCGTCGAGCGTTTGCGAACCCAGGACGAGTACTTGCGCTGGTCCATCTTTGGGAGTGTAGATGGACGGCGTGGAATACGCTTCAAAATTGGGACGCGACTTTCGCCAAAGCTCCTTTCCATCCCGCGCATCGACAGCGATGATGAAGGAGTTTGTTCGTTGGTCGCAGACCATCACCAGCGTGTTACCAGCAAGTACTGGTGATCCGCCCATGCCGTAGAAGCTATCGAACGGTCCGAGTGGCAGTCGCCAGCGTTCCTTGCCATCTGCTCCATAGGAGATCAGTCCTAGCTCAGCGAAAAAGGCGAACACGTTTTTTCCGTCGCTAACCGGACTCGGCGAGGCGGCGTCATTGGCCTTGTAGATTGGCATGTGACGGGCACGGAGTACATCGCGCCGCCATAGAATTTTTCCTGTTTTGCGATCCAGGGCCAAGGTGATCAGTTTGTCGCTTTCGCTGGCGGTGAGGAAGACGCGGTCGCGCGTAACCACTGGGGAGGATCGCCCGAAGGGTACGGCTGTTTTCCAGGCGAGATTCTTTTTCACGCCAAACTGGGCCGGCAGGGTGGAGCCCTCAGCTACGCCAGTACCGTTTGGTCCGCGGAAGCGGAGCCATTCATCAGTGGCGGATGCTTGCTTAGCCTGTTGTGCGTGGCCCGTCGAGGCGATAACAAACGTGGCGATTAACGGTAGTAGTCTTGTGAGTTTCATTTTCCTCTCCTGGCAAAGGCGGGAGTAGAACTCGCGCGGGATGAAGGTTAACCGGTGCTGGAAAGAGCGATTGCAAAAGAGCGCCTGAGACGATTTGGTGCGTCCAACTCCCAGACTGGCTAGCGTCGTATCGGTATGCTTATCCTACCTGATCTTTCCTTGTCTCGAAATACTCAGGTAAACAGTCTTTGTTTCCTTGCCTCATTCCGCTCGAAAGGTGTAATCCGCGCGATCTGTGTATTATGTTTTCCGGCAAGATAGTGATTGCAACGATACCGAGGTAGCCATGGATCTGACAGACATCAAACAACTATTTAACTACACTCAGTGGGCCAATGACCTCGCACTGGAGGCGGCAGGCAAACTATCGGACGACAATCTACGCCGCGAAGTTGGTATCAGTCATAATTCGATCTTTGGCACGTTGTTGCACATGGCCGGCGCCGAATGGATCTGGTTGGAACGCTGGCAGGGAAGGTCTCCTCGAAAAGCTGAGGCGTGGTCGCAGTGGCTGCCTGAATCATGCGCCGACCTTGCCAGGTTGAAAGAGCGTTGGTGCAATCTCGTCGAACAGCGTACCGGGTACGTGTCAGAGTTAGACGAGTCGCGACTGGCGAGCGAACTACCATTCAAACTTCTCAGCGGCGACGCCAGTTCGATGCGCCTCGTCGATCAAATGCAGCATGTTGTGAATCACGCGACGATGCATCGCGGCCAGGTCGTCGGCATGATTCGCCAGTTGGGAATCGACCCACCCTCGACTGATTTGCTTTTCTACATCCGCAGAGACATATCACCGAAATAGCTTGGCCTACCAACCCGCTATCTGGGGCTGGCCGCGCAGGTACGAACAGCAAACTCCACAAAGCCCTGAATGCGTTTCAGCGGAATGTCCAACTCACGACCAGTCTTATTGAACTCGAGCGCTTGCTGAATGATACCGCTCCACCTTGCGGGTAAATTCCTGAGCGCCCAGTTAGCAGCCGTAGGCTTTGATACAACCGTACGCTTTGCGAATGAATACAGAATCCGGCAAACCGTGAGTACCGCATAGGCGCGATACATCGGTACATCACGCCATTCACTTTCCGGTTTTTCGCACAACTCCTCACGCAAGTAACCCAGTTCACGGTGCAAGGCTGCAGAAAGTATTTCACTCGTGATCTCAGGCAGAAAGGAATCTGCTGGTGGACCAACGAGGACCTGGCGACGACGCAAATGATCCAACCAGATGAGCGGGTTTCCGTCAGAGCCGCTACGCCGGAGAACTCCAAATTGGTAACTAGAACCACTCGTATTCACGCGCAACAGTTCGCCTTTCACGAAGAAGGACATTTGCATCCGTTTGGTCCAGGAATTCGCTGCTTCTATTTGCTTCAACCACTTATCGAGTTTGCGAAATTGAGTTTCACCCAGATCTCGCCTGGTTACGACGATGCAGTCAATGTCACTGCGCCTGGGATTGAAAGAGGAGTTGGTAATGGAACCATAAAGGTAAATGCCGACGAGATCACGAGCCAGCAGCGAGGGAAGTCTTGTCGCCAATTCGTCAAGCAGCGCCGAAGCCTCGGCAGGAATCCGGGGATACATCAGCGATACTCCTCAATAGGGCCCTGAATCCCTTGTTCTTCTTCGATCAAATACCGCCAGATGTCGGGTTGAGAGCCATCAATATCCTTAAAGCCGTACTCTCGCGCCAGGCGCCCGGAATCCACTGACTTTTGGTTCCACTTCGCGCGCGCTGGATCATGGGCCAACGCGACCAGCCCCCGACCAACAAATCGAGGAGACTCTGACAACGCAAACGACGGCGGTGCCACCGGCAGTCCACGAGCGGCTCGGGATGGATCAAGCGCGGCGCGCCAATCAGACTCAGTCACCTGAAAATTGTCGAGCATCATCTCTGAACGCAGCCAGCCGGGCGTAACAGCGACCGCGGTCGCTCCCAGTGACGCTAGCTCGTGTCCCTGCGAGTAAGCGAGACGGTTTACCGAGACCTTTGCCAAATCGTAATAGACTGAGAGTCGCACTCGAGTGGCGTTGTAGTCAGCGGTTCCATCAGTGACTTCGACAACCAGCCCTCCTGGTTTTCTTAAGAGCGGAAGCAAGTAGTGCGACGATATGAGGTGGGTATCGATTCCGAGTCGCAAAATCCGCAAACCCTTGTCGAGATCAAACTGCCACAATGGAGTGGTCCAATCGCCGGGACCACCTTTGAGTTCTTCCGCCCCCCAGACGTCATTCACCAGGACATCGATGTGACCATACTCCGCACGAAGACGATTGGCGAACTCTTTCACCTGTTCGCGATCGAGATAGTCAACCACAAATGGCACACCTTTGCCGCCGAGTGTGGCCACAAGTTCCGCGCTTTCCTCAATTGTTTCAGGTCGATCATAGTCAGACGGGGACTTCGCTGGTCCCCTGGTGCTGCGACCTGTGCAAATAACCGTCGCTCCGGCTTCGCCAAAAGCGGCGGCGATCCCCCGTCCCGCGCCACGAGTCGCGCCGGCCACCACTACGATACTGCCGGTCAGTGAAAGTCGATTTGGTTTTTGATTCTCGCTGGTCATCGGTGGTATTGATGATCTTAAGATTGAGTTTATGCTGTGGCACGATTCTAGAGAAACAACGGTGGATTAAGCCAATATATTCTCAGGACAAAAGAATCTGTGTAACCGGCGTAATCTGTAGATAACATGAAACGTCAACTCATCCAAATTTGCCTGGCCCTGATCTGCGTGTCGCTATCAGCCTTCGCGAACGGCACGAGTCCGCGAACAAAATACAACTTCAACTCCGGCTGGAAACTCCTCGTTGGTGACCCTACCGGTGCCGAACAACCAGGCTTCGACGATTCCAGCTGGAGGGATGTCACCCTACCTCGCGCCTGGAACGAGGACGATGCCTTTCGCAAAGATATTAAAGATCTCTCAACCGGTGTCGCTTGGTATCGCAAGCACTTCAAGCTCCCCGCCGGAAGCGCCGGCATGAAGGTCTTCCTTGAGTTTGAGGGCATTCGTCAGGGCGGCGAATTCTATCTCAACGGCAAATTTATTGGGCGCCACGAGAACGGTGTGATGGCCTTTGGCTTCGACATCACTAACGCGCTGAAAGCCGCACCGGAGGAGAATGTGTTCGCCGCCCGCATCGACAACTCCTGGGACTACAAAGAAAAGCCTACCGGTTCTGCGTATCAATGGAACGACCGCAACTTCTACGCCAACTACGGCGGCATTAACAAGAATGTCTTCCTCCACCTCACAGACAAGTTGCATCAAACTCTGCCACTTTACTCAAACCTCGGCACAACCGGTGTCTACGTTTACGCCACGGACTTTGACATTAGCGGCAGATCGGCAACTGTTAAGACCGAGTCGCAAGTGGTCAATGAGTACGACAAACCGCGGTCCGTCGATTATGAAGTCGTTATCAAGGATACAACCGGACAGATAGTCAAAAAATTTGCCGGCGGTCGCTTCACCGTGGCGCCGCATGAGACTAAGACCCTTAGCGCGTCGGCGAAATTGACCGGTCTAAATTTCTGGAGCTGGGGTTACGGTTATCTCTATGACGTCCACACGATCCTTCGCGACGGAGACAGTGTAGTTGACGAAGTCACAACCCGAACGGGCTTTCGCAAGACAGAGTTTGGCGGCGGTGTGGTCAGGCTCAACGACCGCGTGATCCAACTCAAAGGTTACGCCCAACGCACCACTAACGAGTGGCCAGCGCTCGGATCGGCCGTGCCCGCCTGGTTGAGTGATTTCAGTAACCACTTGATGGTTGAGTCGAATGCGAACCTCGTTCGCTGGATGCACGTCACGCCCTGGAAACAGGATGTGGAATCATGCGACCGCGTGGGCCTGATGCAGTCGATGCCGGCCGGGGACTCGGAGCGCGATGTTGATGGTCGCCGTTGGCAGCAACGCCTCGAAGTGATGCGCGATGCCATCATCTACAACCGCAACAACCCGAGCATCGTCTTCTACGAGTCAGGTAACAAAGGCGTGAGCGCAGAGCACATGCAGCAGATGAAGGCCCTCCGCGACCAGTACGATCCACACGGCGGGCGCGCCTCCGGTTCACGCGAGATGCTCGACAACCAGCCGGCTGAGTATGGCGGCGAGATGCTTTACATCAACAAAAGCTCGCGCCTTCCGCTGTGGGCCATGGAGTATTCACGCGACGAGGCGCTGCGCAAATACTGGGACGAGTTCTCGCCACCGTTTCACAAAGATGGTGCCGGTCCCCTCTACAACGGCCAGGACGCCAGCGTCTACAACCGCAACCAGGATTCACAAGCGGTTGAAGATGTTGTGCGTTGGTATGACTACTGGCGCGAGCGGCCAGGGACGGGCGCGCGGGTGAGTGCGGGTGGCGTCAATATCATTTTCTCCGACTCGAATACGCATCATCGTGGCGCAGAGAACTACCGGCGTAGCGGTGAAGTAGATGCGCTGCGCCTGCCAAAGGACGGCTACTACGCGCACCAGGTGATGTGGGACGGTTGGGTTGACGTAAGCAATCCACGCACACACATCGTCGGCCATTGGAACTACTCAACGGGAACGAGGAAGAACGTCTATGTAATCTCGAGTGCCGAGCGGGTCGAGTTGTTTCTGAACGAGAAGTCGCTCGGCTTCGGCGAACAGAGCAATCGTTTTCTCTTCACTTTCAAAGATGTCGAGTGGCAACCGGGAACGTTGCGAGCCGTTGGTTATAACGCCGAGGGTCGTAAGATCACGGAGGATTCTAAGCAGACCGCCGGTCGGCCCGCTGCAGTGCGACTAACGACGCATACTGGACCACGCGGACTCATTGCCGACGGCGCCGATGTGGCACTCGTTGATGTCGAGGTAGTTGACGCCCAGGGCAAACGCTGTCCTACTGCGCTCGATACGATCAACTTCTCAGTTGCAGGTCCAGTGGAGTGGCGCGGTGGGATTGCGCAGGGACCAGACAACTACATTCTTGCAAAGGGTCTGCCGGTAGAAAATGGTGCCAATCGCATCATTCTTAGATCGACAACAAAGCCGGGAAAAGCCGTTTTGCGTGCGGTTGCTGATGGCCTCAAGCCGGCGTCAGTGGAGATCGTTTCTCGGGCGGTGACAGTGAGTGGCGGTCTTTCGCGCGAGCTACCCGGCGACGGATTGCGTGGCTACCTGGATCGTGGGCCAACTCCTCCGGGACAGTCGTATGTAATCACACGCCAGCCGGTGGCGATAGCGCGTGCAGAAGCGGGGACGAACGCGGAGTCTGCCGCCGCGAGCTTCGATGATAACGAGACGACTGCCTGGTCAAGTGACGGCAAATTGGAGCACGGTTGGATTAGATACGACTTTGCTCGCGAGGCGAAAGTCAGCGAAGTGGTCCTGAAGTTGAGCGGCTGGCGCACTCAGTCATATCCGGTGCGCATTCTGGTTGACGATCGTGTTGTCTTCGCGGGCAACACGCCGCGCAGTCTTGGGTACGTGACTTTCTCTTTCCCACCGTTGACCGGTCGGAGTTTGAAGGTCGAGTTGACCGGTAGCGTCAGCAATCGTGACGCCTTCGGCAACATCGTCGAGATCCCCGGCACACCCGATCCCCAATCCGCCGCCGGTAGCGGGACCAAGGGCACACTGAGCATTATTGAAATTGAGATCTATGGTCCAATAGAGAACCCAAAGCAGTAGCTTGGGTGGCTACGGTCGAGCTGTGTGCAAGTTAAGTTGACCGCCACCACCCAAGCTACCGCTTTGGGTTCCCTATTGGCATTCACTCTTTCGTTGCACCCATTCGGCGCCGCGTCGAGTTATCCGCACGAGGTCGATTGGCCCACCAACGGTCGGCTCGTCATCATCAATCTCCAGCTGGAC
>DATFRK010000201.1:0-4327 GCA_035263325.1 Pyrinomonadaceae bacterium
CCCCAGCGCCGCAATTCGCGCCAGTCGAACATCGGTATCTTTCGGGCATTTTCAACTGGGATGTCTCTGGCACGCGTGCCATTAAGGATCTGGGACGCGAGCTCGGCCACTCTCGCACCATTCATCTCGGGCCCTTGCAGGTATCCACCCACCATTCCTGATCCCAGCAGGACAGTGCCCATTCCGAATATTGGTGCCGATGACTCTGCCGAGATCTGGCCCAGTACCTCGTAGCTTTCCAAAAGTCTTCCCTGGTCATTTATTGCTTGCTGCCACACAAAGAGGACCACCGAATTGGCCGGCAGATTCTTGGTCTTGTCGACTAACTCGTTCAATCGGAGATCAGTAAGGAAGGTAATGGCCACGCGATTTTCGAGCCCTGCGAACTCCTGGCGCGCAGCATTTTCAAATCTGCGGTCATGCTGCGGCGAACCGCTGATCACAAAGACCTGCGTTGTTGCCGGACGTAATCGTAGCGCCAGTTCCAGGGTTCCCCGGGAAGTGCTCTTGTAGTTGATTCCGGTGATGCCTGGTCCGGCCGCAAGCGTGTTTGGATCGGGAGGATTGTTGGCAACGAAAACAATTGGTGAATCAGGAAACAGGTCGGCGCGGTAGCTGAGCAGAAAGTTCAGCGGAGCATCAGCGGTCGCAACCACTACATCAATCGGTCGACCGGCATACTTCTCACGCAAGTAATCACGAAAGGCTTGCGCGTGGTTCTCCTGGGGAAAGCGAGAGAACTCAAAGTATTCAGGATAATACTCAATGTTTTCCAAACGCTCCGCCCGCAACTCTGACTTGAAGCTCTCGTCAAACCTGATGTTGCCTGGATAGTCCTTATTGTCCCAGTAGAGCACGAGCACCCTCTTGGGCCTTAACTGCGCACGAGTACTGGGTGTTACCCACGACAACATTCCCACCAGGAACACGGACACAGCGAAGACTATCAATCTTGCGCTTGGGGAATGTGCGGCTGAGATCATTGTGTCTACCGCTACAGGCTGAGTTTCAAAGCGAACTGGATCTGCCTCGAAGATCCAGACTCGCCAGTCGGAAATCGTGTGCTGGTAATTTGGCCAAAGCTGGGGGTGCCAACGACGACGCCGGGTGGGCCGAAGTTCGCATGATTGAAAACATCGAAGAACTCCGCGCGAAACTGCACCCGCAGTCTCTCCCCGACCTTGGTGTTCTTAGTTATAGAAAAATCTGCGTTATTGAAGCTTGGTCCAATGATTACGTTGCGACCCAAATTGCCGATGCGGGGTACGGGTACAAACACAGACGTGTCAAACCAACGGTTAACATTGCCGATGATTGCTATCGGACCAGTGACATCCGGTCGCAGAGTATTCGCAACTCCGTTGACCGTGCTGTTAGTGGTAACGACGTTTACCGGACTGCCACTTTGCGACTGAATAATTAGTGCGAGCTGCCAACCTTCAACCCACCGGCTGCCACGAAATCCAAAGTCATAAATTCCGCTGAAGACCAAACGATGGCGGACGTCAAAATCCGACAACCCGCGGTCACCCTTGAGGTTGAAGCCGTCCTGGCCAATTATGCCTCCAGTACTGAACGAGTTGTAGTCCAGAGACTTGGACCACGTATAAGAGGCATTGAATTGGAGCCCCCGAGTTAGGCGCTGACTCGCAGTAACCCAAAAGGCGTTGTAACTCGAAACACCGGCGCTCTCAACCTGGGTGATATTGCCAAGATTGGCGTTTGGCAGGATGGGGCTGGTCGGTGACAACTTGGCAAATGGCCGCACGCCATTGATAGGTTGGTTGAGGTTGCGACGAAGAATCAAGTGCGTCCCCTTCGTACCGAAGTAACCCACCATTACTGCGAGATTGGGTATTACTTCACGTTGCAGGTTCAGGTTCCATGACTGCACATATGCGTTAGAGAATCCATGGTCAATCGATTGCGGCGCGAGTCCCGCTGGACCGGCGAGGCTGATGGCGTTGTCGAGCCTGATAGGACCACTAAAGGTGAGCGGGATCGCCAGCGGCGGGTTGGTGCTAGTGCCAATGACGATACTCGTCATTGGCTGGTCGGTCATCAGCGCATAACCGACACGCAATGACGTCTTACCATCACCAAATGGATCCCAGACAAAACCAACGCGCGGTTGTACATTTTTATTGTTTTGCTGATAGACCTCGTCGATATTTGAACCAACGCGAACGAGCGAGGCTGTCGCCGGGTCAAAGATGATGAAGCGGTCGTAACGTTCAGTGGGCGTCTTGTTCCACTCGTAACGCAGTCCCATTTCAAAGGTCAGGTTCGGTCGTACCTTATAGCTGTCTTGCACAAAAAAGCCGAGAGCCCCTTCGGCAATACTGCTTGATTGATTGCCCAGGGTCATCGTGAAATTGTTTGCGATACCAGTGAGAAAAGAGGCCACTGTCGGGAAGTTAAAGGTTCCCAGGCCTTTTCTGAAATTGTTATTGAAAAACTGGCGAAACTCACCACCGAGCTTTAACGAGTGTCTACCACGCAGGTAGTTCAAAGTGTTTGCGACGATTACTGTAGTGTCACTGCGTCCTGATGGATTCGCTGATGGACCACCGAAATTTAAGCCTCCGGCAACGGTAATCTGAGGTAGCCCGATTTCCTGATTGACTCCATTGTTGATACCAAAGTCGGCAGGATTAAGTTGTCTCTTAGGCGTAGTCCTGCCGGCGAAACGGTTAAAGCCTAAACGGAGTTCGTTCACCGTCAGGGGGCCGAAAATGTGGGTCTCATTAAGCGTGAAAACCTGGCGCAGCAATTTTGACTGGTTACCAAAACCTGGGATCGTGTTGCCGTTTCGAGTCGGTTCAGTATTCAGGGTGCGGTAAACAGAATAATACCCGTGTAGCCGATCGTTCTTCCCCAGGTTGTAGCCGATGTCCGCGCCCCACTGATCAGTATTCACTAACGCAGTGGCCGAACCCACAAAGCGGGCAGTGCCGGATGAGTCGATGAAATTCGCTTGCGGGATCAGTGGCAGCAGATTCTTGACGACCGCATCTGTCGCCGAGGCGCGTTGTGAGTCGCTCAACACCAGGCTGTTAACATCAAGTTGTTGCCGTTGTCTCAGACCCTCGTAAGAAAAGAAAAAGAACGCCTTCTGCTTGACGATTGGACCACCCAGTTGCGCCCCAAACTGGTTGCGTTTGAATGGTGGTGGATGATTCGACGTAAACGTGAAAAAGTTGCGCGCATCGAGCACATCGTTGCGAAAGAACTCGAACAACTCCCCGTGAAACTCGTTGGTGCCCGATCTTGTTGCTATGTTAACGGCTGAGCCCGAGCTTTGGCCGTACGCAGCACTGAGGGTGGAGTTGTCAACCTTAAACTCCTGCACGGTGCCGATCGAAGGCTGAAAACTGATTGCGCTATTGGTCAGATCATTGAGCGTGATGCCGTTGATGATGTAGTTGACAGTCTCTTCTCTGTTACCGGCAGTGGTAATAGAGAACGAGCCCAGGCCGCGTATTGGGGCCGAAGAAAATGCGCCCTGCGGCGGTGTGACTGAACCAGGGGCGAGTAAGCCAAGGTCAAGAAAGTAGCGGCCATTCAACGGAAGCTCCTGCACCATCTTTCCCTCGATCACATGTCCCACCGAAACCGTCGCATAGTCGATCTGGTCGGTGGCTGTCGTGACGCTCACTTGCTGCGAGATCTCGCCCACCTCCAATTGGAAGTTCTGCGTTATTTTCCGTCCCACTTCGACGCGTACAACCTCCAGTACTTGCGATTTGAAGCCTTTCGCACGGACCTCGATGCGGTAGGAACCAACCGGTAACGCAACAAATTGATAGGAGCCAGAGGAGTCGGAGTAAGTAGCGCGCTCGATGCCGATATCCCTACTACTTAGCCTAAGTTCAACACCCGAGATCACCGCAGCAGCTTGGTCAGTAACCTGTCCTTCAATCGCAGCTGTCGATTGAGCGTGGAGTGTCGTCCACACTAACAAGAGCACAGTTACAGCAGACGGGAATTGTAGGTAGACAAAGAGGGGGTGCGGCTTCATCGGGGCTCGAGGGAATTACCTATCCAGTAACGGTCGGTAACAACCTGCGCTATTTAGATTGACCCAATCAGAGTTGGCGGCATTGTCGCGTGGGTTTACTGATTGGATCGGTTTAAGGTTAAACAGCTGTCCCGCTTCGACACTTCGGCGTCGAAAGCCAGGAGACAGACTTCAATAGTTTCAATCTGTTAACTCTTTAGTGGGGCGCTTGTGCTAGTCGTTTGTCTTTACTGGGCTGCTACGTTAACTCACACCCAGTCATCTGTCGAGACCGTATTTTTTCCGGTTTTAGCCAGTTTCCTAAGA
>DATFRK010000202.1:0-2344 GCA_035263325.1 Pyrinomonadaceae bacterium
CCGCTTTGTCGTGCTTGGCGAGGTTCCGAACGACTCCTGTTCTTTCACGCGCTTCTTGTGCGTCGATGGCATCCGCGGCAACGTGTGGTGGGTTTATCCGAAGCTGAGTGATCGGTGTACGTCCTGCACCTTCATCAACAGCGACCTCACGGCCTATCTGGGCTCGCTATGGGCCTACCGGCAGTTTCGCGAAGAATGGTCGAAACTGCTGGAGCCGTATGCCGACCACGACCCCGAGGCGCCCATTGAAGATCCCGCGTACCTGACGCAGGCCGAGATCATCCACACGCAGTTTCTCGAGCGCCTGCAGGCAGCCGATCCATCCGGCTTCAAAGGTGCTTTCTGGGAGGATCACGCCTGGAATGAGCACATCCTCATGCATTCGTAGCAATCGCCACTTGTTGCGATGCAATTGTTCGCCAACCTTTGAGGAACATTATGATGCACAAATACTTTGACGACTTCGACCTGCGTCAGTTTTGGCGGCGGTCCGACTATGCCGAGCAGGAATATGTCGACGCTCCAGTCACTGACGAAACCGTGGCCTTCGTAGAACATCAACTCGGTTACAAACTGCCAAAAGCATATATTGAACTTATGAAGTACCAGAATGGTGGGATGCCTCGGAAGACCAATCACCGCACGCGTGAGCCAACTTCTTGGTCCCCCAACCACATTGCGATTACCGGGATCTTTTCTATCGGCAGCGCAAAACGATGCTCGTTGTGCGGCCAGTGTGGAAGTCAGTTTTGGGTCGATGAATGGGGATATCCACCGGTAGGCGTGTACTTTGCGGATTGCCCGTCTGCCGGCCACGACATGGTCTGTCTAGACTATCGAGCGTGTGGTCCAAGCGGAGAGCCGCAGGTGGCTCACGTCGATCAAGAACTTGACTACACGATCACCTTTGTCGCGACGAACTTTGAGGCATTCATTCGTGGCCTCGAAGACGACGATGCGTTCGAAGATACCTTACCATGAGCACCACTGCTGGACCACGTTTCGGCAGCTTTGGTTCACAGCGTTAGATATCATCCGCACCATGAGCTACTTGACCCACTTCTGGACGAGCACTAGCCCTGAGCTGGGCTGCCTCATGTTCACAGACAACTGCGAGGGTACCGGTTTCTTAAGTGTCGGCGGTTGGTGCGTTCCGATTATGTGGTCTACTTGTTTTTCAGGTGCCGACGTCAACGTGGTGCTGACACCCCACACCGACTGGTGCGAACCAAACCAGCCGGAGTATGGCGCCAGTTGCGACACTACCATCGCATCTGCAGTTCTCAGAGTGGAAGAGAGGCTGCCGTCGGTGCTGAGGATACTTCCCGAACATACCCATGAGGCATGCAATCTGTTCCTTTGTCGCTTGCAAGAGTCAAAGGCTAAGTACGTTCATATGGAAATCACGTTGCTTCTTAGCAATGAGGACGATCCTCCAACCTTCAAACCTTACTGGGCGAAGCTTCTTGACGGGCTAGACACGCCGGTCATGTACATTCGGCAAGGCCTCCTGGAACGCGTCCTTGGTTTGGGCTTGCCTCAAGGCTGGCACTATCTCTGTTATTGGTCCGTGTGCAACCAACCTCAGAAGGCGCTCCGTTCCAAGAACCTGCCGCTTGATCATGTGGTTGGAGCGAGCAGCATAGACTGTCTCAGGAGGTGGCAGGTGTAAGAATGCGGAGCGCTGGGGCATCAACGTAGCAATAGAATACAAAATCCAGCGAGCGAACTCGTTGCCAGAGAGGTTAATTGGTCACGCTGACAGAAAAAGTGGCCGAATACCGAATGGACCTGTCGGTTACGGTGCGGGCAACTCAAGGGCGACGCAGCGCTAAAGGAAGCAACTGCCGATGACTGCAAATGTTAGGCGCCACGGGGAACAGGCCAGCAAATTGAAGAAGCCGCTCTCGATCACCTTCGCAGCGCTACTTATCGCCGTTCTGCTCGCAGGGTTGCCGCTACTGCCGACGTCATTCCTTTTTAACTTTCAGCCGCTGCTTACGATAAGAGGAATAAACCTAAGCACTCTTGCTGAGGAGGAAGTAGGCAAAGTCCTAAATACCGTCCGAAATCATCATCATTACGGATCAGAACAAAGCTTAACGCCAGGGGGAAGCCGGGAGAGCGTAGGGCCAACGTTTCTTAGTCTCTACGAGTTCTTGTTTATCTACGAGCGTCTCGGAATTCTCTCCATTCAAGATATCGACGAAATTGATCGGTGTTTTTGCGCGTCGTGTTCGATCAAAGTTGTCACTGGGTTCACATGCGGAGGCTGGTGTGGCGGCGGCACCACCTTCTATCTCCGGTTTGATGGCGAGGCTTGGATAATCGAAGCGTATTCCGT
>DATFRK010000203.1:0-10813 GCA_035263325.1 Pyrinomonadaceae bacterium
TTCCTCAAAGGCTTGCGGCGGATCTGTGATCAGCACGGGATTCTGTTGATAGTGGATGAAGTGCAGTCAGGCATGGGTCGGACGGGCAAGATGTTCGCCTGTGAACACTATGACGTTCAACCTGATATCGTCTGCATCGCCAAGGGAATCGGTTCTGGTCTACCAATTGGCGCCTGTGTCGCGCGCGCCGACCTGATGAATTGGAAACCAGGCGCTCACGCTTCGACCTTCGGCGGCAACCCGGTGTGTATCGCGGCAGCTTTGAAGACAATCGAACTACTGGAAGGCGGCCTGGTACAAAACAGTGCGGAAGTTGGCGCTTATCTCAAGTCGGGCCTGGAAAAACTGCAAAAGAAGTATGAATGCATTGGCGATGTCCGGGGTTTCGGCATGATGATCGGAGTTGAGTTTGTCGAAGATCGCGCTTCTCTGAAGCCAGCACCCGCGTTGCGCGACAAAATCGAGGTTGCTTGTTTCGAGCGAGGATTGATTCTACTCGGTGCAGGAACGAGTGCCATCAGATGGTCGCCGCCGCTGATCTTGAGCACCGAGAATGTCGACGTCGCCCTGGAGTTCTTTGACGCAGCCATTGCCGCGTCGCTGTAGGGTTAGGACTTGGAGAAATAGGACCTATACGACTTATAGGTCCTATTTTCCGAACTACTGACGGGTGCTCCACTAACTTGTGCTTCCCTCAAAACCTCTGCTTAGCGCCACTGATGCAGCGGACAGTGTCGCGAGCAATCAACAGTTCTTCATCAGTCGGAATCATGTAAACAGCGAGGCGACTGTTGTCCTTACTGATCAGCCCGCTCGTCTCCTTACCACCAGTAGCATTGCGCTCTTCATCAACTTCGACGCCAAACCACTCGAGGCCGCTACAGATTCTCGACCGGATGGCGGGTGAGTTCTCCCCGATGCCGCCGGTGAAAACGATGGCCTCGGCCCCGCCAATTGCCGCCAGGAACGCGCCGATATATTTGCGTGCTCGGTAGCAGAAGACTTCGATGGCGAGGTGTGCACGCCGATCGTTGTTCTCTCGCTCCTCCTCGAGCAGTTCACGCATGTCGTGGGTCAATCCGGAAATTCCCAACAGCCCCGATTGCTTATTCAACAGCGTCTCTATTGCTTGTGTATTGAGGCCTTCTTTTACGCTGATGAAATCAATGATCGCCGGATCGAGGTCACCGGATCTCGTACCCATCACGAGCCCCTCGAGCGGCGTCAGACCCATTGAAGTGTCGAGCGAGTCGCCGGCGCGGATTCCGGCAATGGAGCAGCCATTACCGAGATGCAGGGTAATCAGATTCGTCTGCTCGCGCGCGATGCCGCGCATTTGCCGGTAACGGTAGGCCACGTAGCGATGCGACGTGCCATGAAAACCGTAGCGCCTGATACGGTAGCGACGATAAAACTGATAGGGGATCGCGTAGAGATATGCTTGCTCCGGCAGAGTTTGATGAAAGGCCGTATCAAAGACCGCGACTTGTGGTAAGCCGACGCCAAACACCTCCTGGGCTGCCTGGATCCCTTTTATGTTGGTGGGATTATGGAGGGGCGCAAGTTCAACGCAATCTTCAATGGCCTCCAACACCTCGGCACTGATCAAGACAGACTGTTTAAAATGTTCCCCACCATGAACTACCCGGTGCCCGACCGCATGAATGTCCGCTACGCTTCTGATCTGACTTGGACCACTCTCCGAACACGCCCAGCGTAGAATTAGTTCAACTGCAGCTCGATTATCTCGCAGAGTTGCAGTCGACAACTGTTTAGGTGTATCGCCCGACTGCAGTGAAACGATGGCCTCCCCGCCGATGCGTTCGATGGAGCCTCGAGCCAGGCGACGGTCCAGATTGTTGGCAATAGCCTCCAGGTCAGTTTCGATGATCTGAAACTTGACCGTGGAACTGCCGCAGTTGAGAACCAGGATATTCATGTCTTCGTACCTTGTACTTCGTCCTTTGTACTTTGTGCCTGGTCCTTCGTTTCGAATCGCCAAGCCTCAAACAAAGTACGAAGTACAAAGGACGAAGTACAAACAACAAATCACAAGGACGCTCACCTTAGTTTGCCAACCACCTCCTCCATCCGCCGGAGCAATCCTTCTTCATCAACATTCACAACGCGGCCGGCGCGAAAAACTTCCCGTCCCGCTACCACGGTGAGAACAACATCTCGTCCCGATGATGCGAATAATAAAGCGGACACTGGATCAAAAACAGGGATCTGATGGACACCCGCCAACGATACCACCGTCAGATCTGCTTCGAAACCTTCACCCAGTTTACCAACTTGCCCGTCGAGCCCGAGTGCCTTCGCACCTCCCCCGGTCGCCAACTCCAGCAGCCCATCAGGTGTTAAAGCGTCCTCGTTGCAGCCATCGAGTCGCGACAGGAGACCAGCAAAGCGCGCCTCTTCTATGAGGTCGCAGGTGTTGTTGCTGGCTACTGAATCACTGCCGAGGCCAACAGCGATCCCAGCCTTAACAAACTTTCGCAGCGGAGCACGCCCGTGCCTTAGCTTCGCATTCGACTTGGGACAATGGGCAATCTTCACCCCTGACTCAGCCATGACTTGAATGTCTTGGTCGTCGACGCGGATACAATGCGCTAACACCGGTTGTACGTCGAGGATGCCAACTTGCTTCAAGTATTGCATTGGAGAAACACCCTTCGGTGTCGAGGCTATGCCGCGGCGGGCTAAGCCTTCGGCAAAGATACCTTGTCCTTCACGCACGAAGCGTTCTTCAGCCGCCGATTCTGCGGCGTGCATCATCAGTGGTAAGTCGTCGGCAGCGGCGAAGTCTGCAATAGCTTCTAATTGCGTTCCACACACGGTGTAAGGCGAATGTGGTGAAACACCGGCACGGACCAACCGAGTCTCCAGCGCGCGAAGCTCAGCCACTTTGTCCTTCAACTTCTCAACGTTTTCCTGCACCAATCGTGGATCAGGACCAAATGACTCCTGAAATACGATTCCTCGCAAGCCAACTTCCCTGACCGCCCGCATGCTGGTAACGGCTGAATCGCTGGCATCACCAACACAAGTGATACCAGCCCGAGCTGCTTCACATGCCCCCCACAGCGCGGAGGTGTGTATGTCGTCCGGGCTCATTCGCTCCAGTCGAGCCAGGGTGAGCTTTCTAAGCCAGGCAAAAAAGTCAGGCTCCTCATTTTCAAGGAACCCACGCATGGCGGTTAATTCGAGATGAGAATGCGAGTTGACCAGGCCCGGGATTATTGCCGCCTCACCGCAATCTACGAGGCCGGCCGCAGCAAAACGTTCCTCCAGTGATTTGCGAACACCAACGCCAACTATCCTGGTTTCCTCCACTGCCACCGCACCGTCCTGGATTGGTGGTCCAATCATGGGAAGAACCCAACGAGCAGAGTAGATGGTCGTCATTTTGTTGGGAGAGATTACTCCAGCCGTGACAACGTCGAGGTGCGCAGTTCCTGTCCAAGTTGGGAGAAGTGTTGCAGTAAACGACTATTGCATTCAAGTGAACTCACCACGCTGAAGCGCACTTCATGTTGTCCGGGCGTGGTGTCGTGCACATCAAAATCTTCAAGACGCAAGTGCTCTTGCTCAAGTACCCGGAGCAGATCTTCAAGAAACTCCGCCGGGTCGGGCGTGGTAAGTTTGTAATTGAATAGCCGGCTACGTTTCAGTATGGACCGCTCGACGCGACGCAGTAGTACCAGCACCACGATAATCAACACAGTAGTGAACACGCCTAACGCAAAGAGACCGGCACCAATGCAAATCCCCAGGGCACACACTACGAAGATCGTCGCTGCGGTCGTTAACCCGGTAACTGAACCACGCGAACGGAGAATGACTCCGGCGCCAAGAAAGCCGATGCCGGTTACTACCTGGGCAGCCAGCCGCGCCGGATCCGTACCTGCCTCGCCACCGATATGACGCGACACGATCATGTAGAGGGCCGCGCCCATACAGATCAGTACGTTGGTGCGCAGGCCAGCCGCTTTTCTACTGAGCTCGCGCTCCAGACCAATCGCGCCGCCGCAAAGCAGCGCGACTATCAACTTCAGAACGACTACGATGGCGGGCCAATAGTGAGCAATCATTTGCCTGGCGAAGCCTGATTGGTAAGCAACACGCCCTGACCTCTGGCAGCCTTGAGTTGCCGATAACGCTCCATGATGGAGAGCACGTAAGCGCGCGTCGAAGGGATGTCAATGCGAGTGATGAACTCCGCTGCCGTTAGCGCTTTACTGTCTGGCGCAATTCGATTCCATTCCACTGCGCGACTTGGCCCAGCATTATACGCGGCCACAATCCTGGGCGCGTTATCCGGTACATCCTGGAACTGTTCCTGGATCTTTTCCAGGTACCAGCACCCGACCTGAATATTGTGTTCCGGGTCACGCAGGAAACTTCTGGGGTCGTTGGCCATCTGGCGTTCAAATTCGCGCATGCCGGTTTCCGTGGCCCACTCGCGACCAACCACCGGAGTAACCTGCATTAAGCCGACCTCACTATCTTTGCCGATCTTCCAGGGACTGAAGTAGGTTTCTTCGTAGATGATGCTCCAAACCAGATCCGGATCCAAGCGATAGATCGCTGCTTCACGCGCGATCAGCGCATCGTAACGATGGATCCAGTATTGATTGAGGAGGTAAGCGGCAAGTAGCAGTGTGAGGACTACAAAACCGGCAAGGAGAGCGCGTTTCATTCAGTTTTTGGTTAAGAGGTAGGCAGCCAGCGGGCGTTCGACAGCAACTGCCGCTTTTCTTAGTTACTCCTTTTTAGTCCCGACCAAAAACTGCCGCGCGGGGAGGAGTAGTCGACGCCTTCGTAACGCGAACGCAGCGCGTGTTCATCAAGCACGTGGCCTTGCAGCCAAACCTCTGCATCGAGCGTCGCGCCGACGCGCAGGGAATCTCCCCGCAGCGCGCGTTGATTGACTAAGACTTCCAGCTTAATACGCTCTAAGTCCAGGTGAATCCAAACGAGTTCTCCTCCGGATAGCGGATTCTTGAGAGGTTTGAAGGCAATCACCCGACCCGACAGACTCCAGTCGTTTTCGTGCGCCGCTCGGGCAGGTGCGGTTTTCTCGAGTGGGGTCCAACGAGTCTTTGTCTTTGTCCTTCGTACGCGGGCGCGGTACGCCAAGCCACAAAGACCGATCTTCAATTCCTGGGCCCTGAAGCCTGCTGGTCCGACTTCGGTGAGGTTCTGCAATTCAAAGAGGACTTCGCAATCACTACCCTGGCGAAATCCATGAATCACGGCTTCACCTTCTTCGTCATACTCGGTCAGCGCCCACGGAGAGATAGTCTGAATGTAACGCGCGCGGAAACCAGGGCGGCAATCAGCATAAAACACATCACCGCTTCCTGATTCGTAGAGCACAGTCCAGACCTCGAGACCTTCACCTAACTTCCAGCAGCGACCATGCAACACTGCGCCACGTCGCGTAACCTGAGTTGGTTCACCTTGATCACCCGCACGTTCGGCCAGGTAGTTGAATGCCTTCTCGCTGGAAACTTCCAACCCGATCGTTTCAAAAGTAGGATTCATGATTGCCCGAGAGTTCTTAGTCCGTCCTTCGGAAGTAATGGTTGTCCGTCTTGTGGTTGCGCCGCTCCTATTATTGCGCGGCCCGCTTGCGCTGTCTATGTTTCTTCGGCTTGCCATTGCCGTTCTCAGCGCGAGGCGCGCGAGTTCTGAAACCGCGAATGATGCGTTCAGGTCCATGTGCAGGGAGCGCTCCTGATCTCACCATCTCCGCAAACAGATCAACATCATAGTCTGCTTCACGTGACATCTCTTCACGAATCGCGTGGAGCACTTCAAGAAATTTTGGTCGACGATACATGGGAATTTTTGATTTTGGATTTTTGATTTTCGATTTGCGTTCTGTACTTTGTACTTCGTGCCTGCTGCTTTGTTTCCAGGTTCTTTGATCTTTGCGCTCGTGCTGTTGTCTGCTTCTCTGCACTTCGTCCTAAGAATCAAAACAAAGAACCAAGTACAAAGAACTAAGCACAGTTAACCGGGAACACATCAAAGATCAAAATTCAAAAATCTAAAATTACCCGACTTTCTCAGTCGCTTCCGACACCAAGAATTCCGGCGTCACTATCATCGGCACATAAAAGCCGGCCGCGGTGTTGAAGAGTCGAATTCTCGCCTGCCGCCTGACGTTGGCCAGATGACCGAAGTTCCACGTCACCAGGTAATCGATCTTGTGATACGAAGCAATCGCCACGTGAAGTGCGTCGGCTATGTACTTGCGATGAAAAATCCCCCGCGAAATATAACCTTCCGCCAGGATTGCCGCCTCTTCTGTTAGCTCAACCTGCTCCAACGCACTCACCAGTTTGAGATACGAGGTGCGATGTGGCTCGGCGACTCGTTCGAGTTCCGACGAAACCAGCGGTGAGACCACGGTGCGGTAGTCTGGCATTTCATGTTCCCACCATCTAATCGTCAGATCTCGACGAAAGGGTTCGCCGTTATCCAAATAGGCGCCCACTACTGAGGTCTCAAGATAGAGGCTTTGCTTCATGGAGTTGACACGACTTCCTGGTTCGAATTCTCGTTCACTTTTGCCTTCTGGGACAGGGGCTGCAACCTGATCGCGCCCCGCGCAAAATCGAAGTACAGTCGGAAATTCCGGAGATAGTTGCCGCCGAGAATTCCGCTTTGTATAAATCCGGCTGTTTCATTGACGGGTTCCATATCAAGTACGGCCGCGTTGATCTTGGAAAGCTTGGTAAGACCCAGGCTCACCTCGGGCAACTGTACCAGCTTAACGTCTTCAGTCACACCAGCCGCGCCAAAAACTTTCATGCGCGAAGGCTGTAACAGATCAGTGAGTTGTTCCTCCTGGGAAAGCTTCTCAGAAACGACTGTGATACTCGCCGCGGTATCGATGATGAAATTCAAGGGTTTTTCGAAACCCTCAAGACCCACTTCGCCACTCAAAAATCCACTTGATGTAGTGCGAAAAGGAACTTCAATGGTGGAGTCGGCAGCCAGCATAGGTTCCAACGGTTTTTGTCCTTCGACGTCCCGAACCGTGGTCCAAGTCTCAAAATTATCGGCCTGCCGCTGGCGAATGAGAGACATTCGCCGATCACCGTAATCAATCGCAGTCAAAAACTTTGAGACCACTGAAAGTCCAAGGTATCCATCCACCGGGACGTTGCTGTCGAAGAACTTTCGTATGTAGACCGGAACGTTCTCAACTCTGATTTCGCCAATATCGATTGAGGAGAGATAACCGTAGACGATCTCGAATTTGCCCCCACCACCTACTGCGCGGGCCAAACCACCTCGCGCGACGGCTCGCAGTCCCAGGCGTTTGGCAGTGGCATCGGAGACGACGGACATGCCTGAGCCGGTGTCGAGCACAAAACGCAGCGGTTCCTTCTGTCCATTTACGCGCACCTTAACGATCGGGCGATTGTCCAGGGCCTCGAAAGTAACTGAGGTGCGACTGGCGCCAGTCGGTACGTAAAGCGCGCCTTGTCTGCCAAGGTAGCGCAGGAAATCGATCAGCCCGCGTATTCGAGCCCGTCGATCCGCATCCGTCTTCGGCGCGATCAGCAGAAATCTTTCGTAGGAGTCGGCCGCCTCTTTGTATTTTTCGCTGCGCGCGGCGGCCTGTCCCAGGTTGAACACGTAGTCAGGCTCATCAGGATCCAAACTGGCGGCCCGACGCAACAACGGCATCGCTGTCTCCAACCGGTTCTCATAAAACTCCACCATCGCCAGCCCAGCAACGGCTAGTGCCTCATTCGGATTAAGACTTAAGGCGGTACGAAACTCTTCAACTGAGTTCTTAAAATCTCCACCCGCCAGCACTGCCGCGCCGAGTAGCGCGTGGGCCCGCGCCGAGAGCGGATCGAGCAAGATCACCCGGGCAGCATGGTCGTAGGCGTCTTGCAAGTTACGTTGCTTGAGTAGCGCAAAACTCAACCCGAGCCTTGCTTCGTTATCGTGCGAATCTTTACCGAGCAGGTCGCGATAGATCTTTTCCGCGACCTGGTAATCGCCTCGCTTCAGCGCTTTCTCACCCTTGCCGTGCGCTTTGTCGGAAGAGTCAGCCGCAACTGACGCGACCAGGGCGAGACATAGGACAAAGGCGGCCACACTGCAGGCCGCCATGCTCTGGAAAAGCCTTTTTTGATGAGACTGCATGATCACACCTTCTTCGTGACGTTCAGCTCCTGTGGCTCATTCTGGCTGTGCTACTTCAGAATCTCTCCCGTCTTCATGGACCAGAGCACCAGATCCAGCTCATCAAAGTCAATGCGAATATCTCGCGAAAACTTTTTTAATTGCTGCTCGACTTCCAGGTATTTCACCCTCCTGGAAGGTGGCGTCGCTGAGTCGACAATACCAACGTCCGCCAAACAACGCATTACGTGCTTATCAAGAATCGCATGGCCCTTCACGCCGATATTGCGAAGGAAGTGGCTGGACTCCTTATAGCCCAGGCCCTTGATCTGTTTCTCCTGAGCCAACCAATCGCGACGTTCAAGCGGATCAGAAAAGCCACGGAGTCGCTTGCGCAGGGCCATACCAAAATTTGCGCGCAGGTAGTTTCTCGTGGTGACGATGTAACGCGGTCGGGCCACCGGAAAGCGATGTGCCCCGGCCTCTTTCAATGCCGCGGTCATCTCCTCCGGGTCACCCTCAAGTAGCAGCGACCTGACTGCGGCGACTGAATTCAATCCCATCCGGGCCGAAGCCCCGGCAGTGAAGATACAGAAGGCGAGCTCCTCCCAAAGTCGCGCATCTGATCCGCGGCGCCAAACATCCTGAAACTCATCGAGGCGCTTCCTAATTTCTTTCCGTCGCGCTCGATGAGTGGCAACCACTCTTTCAACTGTTACAGGTTCTTGATTGCGTTGCACAACAATTTGTCAATGCAGCGATTCTATGAGCCTGTTGGAATCATTGTCAACGCGCACCAGCTTGACCGAATTCGTCATCCTGAGTGACAAATCTCGTCATTTTGCCTAGACCACAAACAACTTTCTTTGGATCCACTCAATATCCGCGGCTTGGCACAAACTTTGATTGGGGCACCGGCGGAGATGCACTGCGTCTCCTCGTAAATTCTGTAGGAAAGAGCCCAGAACTCTTGACCCCGCCCAAACAACATCAACGACCGATATTACTCCGCCGCCAGTCAGGATTCTCCCTCGTCGAGCTGACAGTGGTATTCGCGATCATCGGCATCCTAACCGCCATCGCGCTACCTCAACTGATCTCGCAACGCCGCCTCCTTCGCTCAGCCGGCGTGAGCAGGGAGATCGTGACCCAACTGCGATTCGCGCGTCAGCAGGCGATGACTCAGCGCCAAGCCTTCACGTTCGAGTACGACAACGTGAACAAGCAAATCCGTGTCATAGACCACAACGCCAGCGGCACTTCGGTTCTGACCGACGGCGCTTTTCCCATGAGCGCTGGTAGCGCAGTGGTCGTGACCAGCCCACTCACAATTGGGGGTCTGAGCGGTTCCGAAGTCACTTATGGCATCCCTTCGGGTTATCCGAATGGCGCGTTGGGTGACGGAGTATCTAAAACTGACCTGACCAATGGCCGGATATGGATCACCTTTCAACCAGATGGTTCAGTCGTTGACGTTGGCGGTAACCCAGTCGATCGGGCAATCTTTATCTACAACAACAAGATACCCAAAGAGACCGCTACCGCTATTTCCGTGATTGGTTCGGCAGGCCGGATCAAGGTTTGGAAATACGTACCCTCCACCAATGCCTACGCAGAATAAACAGACTCCCACTCAAGCTGCGAATTCCTCTTGTGACGGCTTCACGTTGCTCGAGACTGTCGTCGCCCTTCTTATTCTTTCCACCGCCCTACTCGGATTAGCTTCCGCAATAGGCTATGCGCTGATGGTCAGCAACAGCGGTCGCGGTGTGACTAATACAAAACTCCTGGTTGTCTCGGTACTGGAGCAAATGGAAACGTTGCGTAACAACGGCCAACTCAGGTTCAGCGAAATCGCCAACGCCGGCCAGGTGACTGGCGGTACCTTCCCGGGATTTCCCAACGGGTTCGTAGCGGTCTCCAGTAACCCTGGACCAGACGCAATCTTCGGCACCGCTGACGACCTGATCGACCCGGGACCAGACAAGATTTATGGCACCGCGGACGATTTCACCAACACCTCCCTGGCCCGTGCTGGCTACACCCGTGAGATCGTCATTACCAATCTCAGCAGCAGCCTGAAAAGAATCCAGGTAACCCTGCGTTATTCGCCTAATGGCGGTCAGCAGAAGGAACTGGTGGGAGTTAGTTACCTGAACGACAACGCACGGAGCAACTTCATCAGATGAAAACTCAACCCCCAAACAATCCGTGCTCGGAGGCTCACCGTTTCCAGAACGAAGCGGGATTCTCGATGGCTGAATTAGTCGTGGCGACCGCCCTGCTGGTGGTAGTTACCGGCGCAGTCTTCGCCTTGATGCGTGATTCACTGAAGCTTAGCACGACCACTTATGAAATGACGGACGCCCAGGAAAGTCTCCGCACCGCCCAGGAGTACATCAACAGAGATTTGGTCAACACTGGTGACGGTCTTAACAGCATCAATAGAATCCTGGTGCCGCAGGCCTTTGTCACCAACTACCTCGCAGTCAATCCGGTTACGGATCCGTCGACTCCCAACATTATTAATCTCCCGCTGCTGCAGTCTGACAACGACGTACCAGCGAACACTACGATCCCTGGCACCAATCCGGCGACTACGGTGCGGGCAAATCCGTTGCTCACGGATCGCATCTCCATGTTGGAAATTGATCCC
>DATFRK010000204.1:0-6546 GCA_035263325.1 Pyrinomonadaceae bacterium
TCTTCACAAATGTCGAGCGCTTCATCGAGCGTCATGGCGAGGCGGTCGCAGTAACCTGTGCGCACGCGCCGTTCGATCCGCACCGGATCGACGTCGATACCGAGAAACACAGCGCCATTCAAAGTTGCCGCGAGCGGCTGAGCGCCACCCATACCGCCCATGCCGCCTGACACGACCAGCTTTCCTGAAAGATCGCCGCCAAACTGTTTGTCAGCCATCGCGGCAAACGTTTCAAACGTGCCTTGCACAATCCCCTGCGTGCCGATGTAGATCCAACTACCCGCAGTCATCTGACCGTACATCATCAGGCCGCGGCGTTCGAGTTCGTGAAAGTGGTCCCAGTTGGCCCACGCGCCCACCAGGTTGGAATTGGCTATCAAGACTCGCGGTGCATATTCATGAGTGCGAAAGACGGCCACCGGCTTTCCTGACTGAACGAGGAGCGTCTCGTCGTTTTCAATTGCCTGCAACTCACGAACGATGGCCGCGAAACAGTCCCAGTTGCGCGCTGCTTTTCCTGACCCGCCATACACGATTAACTCATCCGGCTTTTCCGCCACTTCCGGATCGAGATTGTTCATCAGGCAGCGCAACGCTGCTTCCTGGTGCCAGCTCTTGCAGCTCAACTGCGTACCACGTGGCGCCCTGATCGTTTTTGCGTTCATCTTAAGCAATCCCTATTTCTGCTCACGAAGCACAGCTGAGTCGCTTTGGAGTGCGGGGACTTGTCACCGCTCTTGGATCAGACGTCCTTAGATCACAAAGCGGTGACAAGTCCCCGCACTCCAAAGGTCCTAGTTAAAACTCTAACTTAAAAGCGCGTCGAACTCGCCGCGCAGCATCGCCGCGACAATGCTTTCGATATCGGCCGACATGGACCGGTCGTTAGACAGCGGTGTCACGTAACGTCGTACGATGTCGTAGGCCTGTTTGACTCCGCGACCGGGCGACAGAGGGACGCGGTATTCGAGTGCCTGGGCCGCGGTGATCAATTCAATTGCGATGGCCAGCTCGGCAATTTCCACTATTGAACGTAACTTGGTGGCGGCCGTCATGCCCATCGATACATGATCTTCCTTGCCACCATCTGTCGGCACGTTGTCGATGCTCGCCGGATGGGCCAGCACTTTTGCTTCGTTCAAAAGGGCCACCGCAGTTACCTGTAACATCATAAATCCGGAAGATATCCCCGCTTGTTTTGTCAAAAACGGCGGCAGGCCTTCGTTAGCGTCAGGATTTACCAGGCGATCAATCCGGCGTTCAGTGATACTTATCAGATCTGTCAAGGCGATGGCGGCGTAGTCAAAAGCAAGCGCCAGTGGTGCGCCGTGGAAGTTGCCGCCTGATAACACCTCGCCCGTCTCCGCAAACACCAATGGATTGTCGGTAGCACTTCCCGTTTCGGTCTCGACGATTTCCACTGCATGGGCCAACGCCGTACAGACTGCCCCGTGCACTTGCGGCATACAACGAAGGCTGTAGGCGTCCTGCACGCGCGGATCGTTTTCCAAATGCGAGGCGCGAATTTCACTGTCGCGCAGCAACTCTCGCAAGTGAGCGGCCACTTCTACCTGGCCCAAGTGCGGTCGCGCGACGTGGATGCGCTCGTCAAAGGCGACCGGAGTCCCACGCAGGGCTTCCAACGTCATCGCACCCGCAACAGTGGCCAGCCGACTAAGACGCCTCGCTCGCGCTAACGCCAGCGCACCGACAGCGCCCATCGCCTGGGTGCCATTAAGCAACGCGAGACCTTCCTTGACCTGGAGTTCAAGTGGTCTGATTTGCGCCCGTTCCAGGGCCACTCCACTGGGAAGGCGTTCGCCTTGATAAAAAGACTCGCCTTCACCGATGGCCGCCAACGCAAGATGGGCCAGCGGAGCAAGATCACCACTGGCACCAACTGAACCTTTCTCGGGGATTACCGGGGTCACGCCAGCCTTCAGCATAGCCACGAGCGTCTCTATGACTACCGGTCGCGCGCCGCTGAAGCCGGCAGCCAGAACATTGGCTCGCAACAACAACATTGCCCGCGCCTCCGCCGTTGCCAGCGGCTTACCGAGACCACACGAATGGCTGCGCACCAGGTTGAGCTGCAAGTCGCGTAGTTCAGAGGCTTCGATGCCTACATCAGACAACTTGCCGAACCCGGTGTTGACACCGTAAACAGTACGACCCTGAGCCACGATCTTTTCGACGACGCGGTGCGCAGCTTCAACTTTTGTGCGCGCCTCGTGGCTGAGTGCTACTGGCTCACTTTCGTAAGCGACGGCGACGATTTGTTGAATGGTCAGTCGTTGACCGCTCAGGTACAGCATCTTTGATTTTTGATTTTTGATTGGCGATTGGTCGCCGCTCAGCAAGGCATTTCTCGGAGCCACGAGAAGTTGAATCTATGCTCGTTGCTAACACCAACCAATCGGCAATCAAAAATCGGCAATGTCTCAGACTTCGACTTCCACCCGCTTATCCTTATCGGGTGGTTCGGATATATCGATCTTTTTCATTTCTCCCGTAGTGCTTCCGCTGCGCACACGCTGGCGCGCGCGTTTCGCACGCACCGTCGTGCGCCGGGTGGTAGCTGCAGTCCAACTGGTCATTCGCCGCAACGGCCGGAGAGAGAACTCATGCTTGGGCAGCACTTCGCCGGTAGCTTCACGAAGACGAACGGTGCCAATCGCAAAGATCGCAATCGCGGCGTTGAAGATGACGCCAATCACAAAAACGATCCACCCGGGAATGATTCCCACTGTAGCGCGATCAATAAAAGCGTTAAAGTCACGCGCTGGCAACGGATGCAGATAGACCTTCAAATTCCAGCTCAACGCCAGCAAAGCAAAGATCCAAAGATAATTGCGCCGGAGACGACGCCCGATAGCCTCCCATTCGGTAATTGTAAAATGGGGCGTTATCAGATCAGCGGCCAGGTGATCCGCCCAGGCCTCGTCCTTTGGCGTACTGTTGGGCACCAGCAACTGCGCGAAGTACCCCGTTTCCAAGACTCGCACGCGGCTCGACCAAATCTCGTAATAGCGATACCGGCGCGCTTCCATCAAAAGAAAGATCGCCACCAGGATCGAGTTCACCGGAATCATGAAATGTGGATTGCTGGGTGAACTAAAAACGAATGAGAGCGTCGCGCCGGCGGTCAGTACTGCCCAGTTAGTGGTGGTGTCGAGACGATTACGCCAGGTGTTTGAACGCTGTACCTCACCACGATAGAAGTGAATCATCGCAGTGTTGAATTCCCCCGGCGACATCCGTGTCATAAAGCTACTGGCTTTTTGTTGACTTGAGTCAGGACTGACGGTGTCGTGCGGCGATAGCGCTGGCCTCAGGCGGCCGGTACTTCTTTCAGTCGAAAGGGAACCGCTTCCTCGTTGGTGTGCTTCGGTGGTCATGGGACCTGAATCGGTTGAGCTGCGCCGCCAGATTGGGGCACTGGGACTCCAAATTTGATAATAGCACGCGGGTACCGTGGAAGTCCGAAATAAGTGGACGATTCGCGACCTTTCGCGCACATTTGCAGCGGAAAGTCGCTTGCTTGACAGTGTTTCCGCGCGCACCCTATAGTGGCCGTCCGGTTATTTGAAGGAAGTGACGATAGTGAATACTGCCGCTAGAACCGAGGTAGATGAACGCTGGATGCGGCAGGCCATAAGTGCAGCGCGTGAAGCGCAAGCTCGCGGTGAAGTGCCGGTTGGCACTTGTATTGTCAGCGGCGACACGCTGCTGGCGCTCGCAGGTAACCGCACCCGGAGCGATTGTGATCCTACCGCTCATGCGGAAATAGTGGCCCTGCGCGATGCGGCTCACGTCGTCGGTAATTACCGTCTCGCCGAGGTGGAGGTTTACTCGACAATTGAACCCTGTGCGATGTGCGCGGGAGCTTTGATTCAAGCACGAGTTAAACGTTTGATCTATGGCGCGAAAGATGAGCGAGCCGGCGCGGTTGAATCGAGATTTCGCATTTGCGACACTGATTTTCTGAATCACCGCATCGAAGTGAGCTCAGGAGTTTTGGAAGCTGAGTGTCGCGCGCTAATGCTGGAGTTTTTTCGGCTGCGACGCAGTTGATTTTTGACAAATAGCTGTTGGAGTGCGGGACGAAAGCCATTAGTCGTCTTGCTTGTGGTTTAGCTGCGGAGAGGTCGCATAGTGGATTAGTGCACCGGTCTCGAAAACCGGAGTGGGTGAAAGCCCACCGTGGGTTCGAATCCCACCCTCTCCGCCACGTTGATTTTTGAGTTTTGAATTTTGATTTGCAGTTTGTACTTCGTGCTTTGTACTTGGTTCTTTGTACTTAGTTCTTTGCGTAAATTCATTGGTCAGAGTGAAGTTCGGCTGTGACCCAAAGCAAACAAAGGACAAAGTACCAAGCACAAAGCACGTTGCAGAAAGCACCAATCAAAAATCAAAATTCAAAAATTCATTTCGGAGAGGTGCAGGAGTGGTTGAACTGGCAGCACTGGAAATGCTGTGAACGGGAAACCGTTCCGTGGGTTCGAATCCCACCCTCTCCGCCAGGACATTTTTGATTGCCGATTTTTGATTTTCGATTGTGTCCGTTCCCCGGCGTTCAATCGGCAATCAAAGATCGAAATTCCCCATCTGCCCCCAAGGCAACAAGACCTACTTTCGGGGGGGGTTGGCGATGGAAGACGATAAGTTAGCGCTGGAAGAGTCGCGTCGTGCGGCACAACACGAAGCGGTCAAGGCGCAGGTTGAAGGGGACGTGCAGGCCAGGATTTCGGAGCGTGCGGCGCAAAGTAGCGCTCCCGGCGAGGAAAGACGAATCAACCAGGTTGCCGGCGACTTCAGGGCCAAAGCGGTTGATGAAGTTGTTGGTACGGAACGAGAAGTACAGCGGTCGCGAGGCCTGGCGCGAGTATCGCAGGTTGTTGATTACGTGTTCTATGTAATCTATGCGCTACTCGGAATGCGGTTCCTGTTGGCCTTGCTGGCAGCCCGGAGTAGCGCCGGATTTGTTCAGTTCATTGTTGCGGTCAGCAATCCGTTTTATGTGCCATTTAGAGGGATAGTGGCTAGTCCGAGTACGGACCAGGGCCACACTTTGATGCTTCCGATTGTAGTCGCCATCATCGCTTACTTGCTGCTACATCTCGGTATCAATGCGCTCTTGCGTATGTTTGCCGTCCGCAAGACGGAAATTTAGTGATTGCCGATTTTTGATTGCCGATTGGCGCCGGCAACAGAAGATCAGGCTCAGAAACGTTGTGCACTAGCGGATGGGTCGCGTCCCATAGTCAGCAGATGTTTTGACAGACAACTAATTGGCAATCGGCAATTGCCAATTGGAAATGCCTTATCAGATCCCGGGCTCCGCACAACGCAAGCCTTGTGAACCCCGCCAGGCCGGGAACGGAGCAACGGTAGCAACGGCAGCGTGTGTTGCGGGAAAGTCCGGGGTCTGGCCAAACTCACCATGTCCTATCAAGTCATCGCCCGGAAGTGGCGACCACAAACCTTCGCAGAGGTGACCGGCCAGGAGCCGATCACTCGCACTTTACGAAACGCGATTGAAAGCGAGCGACTGCATCACGCCTATCTTTTCTCGGGCGCTCGAGGCGTTGGGAAAACAACCACCGCCCGCTTGCTGGCCAAGGCGCTCAACTGTCATAAAGCCAAACAGCCCACCGCCACGCCTTGTAGAACTGACGATCCGGATGCTTGCGCCTCATGCAAAGAGATCACCGAGAGTCGCTCTATTGATGTGCAGGAGATCGACGCGGCGTCACATACGCAGGTCGAGAACGTGCGGGAGACGATTCTCAGTTCGATAGGCTTCGCACCCGCCCGGGATCGCTTCAAGATCTTCATCATCGACGAAGTTCATATGCTCTCCGGGCACTCGTTCAATGCCCTGCTGAAAACGATCGAAGAACCACCCCCGCGAGTGGTCTTCATCATGGCCACCACCGAGAGTCACAAAGTTCCGGAAACAATTCATTCGCGCTGCCAGCAGTTCGAGTTTCGCACGATTGCCACTGCTAAAATTCTCGAACGACTCAAGCTGATCGCCAAGGCCGAAAAACTCACAATTCCCGACGATGCCCTGCGCGAGATTGCCCGGGCCGGCGAAGGATCAATGCGTGATGCGCAATCGGCCCTGGACCAGGTGATCAGTTTCGCGGGCGCCAAGATCAGTAAAGAAGACGTTGAGATGGCCCTGGGCGTGGCGGGTGCAGATATTCTCACCCGCATCATCGACTCAGTCGCCACGAACAAACCCGCCGACGCCCTGACGGTGGTCGATGAGATCGTCATGCGGGGTCATGACCTGCGAAACTTTTGTCGCGACCTGCTCGCGCACCTGCGCGATCTGCTGGTCAGCAAAGTGTCTGGCAGCGAAGAACTCCTTGAATCAGCAGTTTGCGATAGCCAGGAACTGAAGCGTCAAGCGGCACTCTTCTCAGAATCCGACCTGGTACGTTTCTTTCATGCCCTGGCCGAAACTGAAACTAAGCTGCGTACCGCAACGCATCCTCGCTACCAGTTGGAAATCGGTATCGTAAAACTGATGGAACT
>DATFRK010000205.1:0-4092 GCA_035263325.1 Pyrinomonadaceae bacterium
ACCAAAACATCTCGCGTGTTTTCTTTAGGTTAATGAAGGCTCGCTTCACTCAAACTCATCTGTGGAATTCTGGCAGACAGGAGTTCTAATTGCGCAAGTCATTTGGTTTCATAAAATTCACCGCATGACGAATACGCAAAAACACGGAGAGGCAGGAGTGCCATTCAGAAATCATAGAAGTGACGCAACTTAAAAAGAGCTCATGGGCGGGTGAGGGGAAAACTGGGGGGACCTTGCGCACTTTTCTTTCATCATTCTGGTCAAAGACACGGCGGGTCAGGTGCCAGGAAGTTCAATCCACCGAATGAGGCTTGGCATAGGAGCATTTCAACCGTTCGGTTAACAACCAACAGAGTATTTTAATCAGAATTCGCCGGAGCTTAGCTTTCCTCGGTTTAGCTTTCGAATTGCAGTGAAATCCGGAGCGTCACTAATGAGTGCTCTCCTTCAGGCCACATCGTCACACTGCTCGTGACCCGAACCGGGAGAGTTTTGAACCGGTACGTCTAAACGCCCCATAACAACAATTAACTTTACATTGACCGCCACTCGTCGAACCGCACTACTTCGCTAAATGCACAAGTCGCGCCAAAGGATAATCCCCGTACGTCAACCACATATTTATGAAAAAGTGAAAGGCTACGAGAACGTACAGGTCCTTGCGAAGCCGCATCAATAACCCGATTGCCAGAACCAGGCCTACAAGCGGCCAGGTTTGGGGAATCTGCCAAAGGTGATAAAGGGCGAATAAGATCGAATTGACAATCCAAGCGCTGTTGCCCAGAAATGCTATCTTCTTCATCAGATATCCGCGGAAGTAGAGTTCTTCGCCGAGAAAGTTCCCAATGAACAGGAACAACAAGGCGATCGGCGGGAAACTGTACAAACCATTCGGTCCACCTTTGAAAATCGTGTAATCGGGCATTCCGAACGCAGGTACCGATTGAAGCCATCGCTCCAACGGATTCCAGATCCAGCGCATATACGGCAGCGCAGCAAGCGCAAAAAGAGCGCAGTAGACGGGTAGGACAATCAACAACCCACGGGGATCCGCGCGATCCAGACCGAGGAACTGTGAGCTCTGCTTCCACGTGAGTTTGTCCTTGAAGCGGAGGAGCAGAAGTGGCACCGCCATGTGCCAACCGAAGGCGACGACCACGAGCAAAGCATATTGCAGTGTTCTGCCAGACAAGCCAGTGAACCGCAATTCGGCCCGATAGACAGAATTCACATTGATGAGAATCCAGCCGATTATTCCGGGCAGTAAATGCATGAGAAGGTAGGCCGCCTTCGCCCGCGGGGACTTAGCTTGCCCGATCGCAGCGTAATGATCGTAGAGCGGGTCTTCTCTGACAAAGAATCGTCGTAACCGGCTTTGCCGCAGTCTTACTGTCGCTTGCGTAGTTGTCGTTCCCTGCCCGATCATCTGACCCCTCTTTGTTCTTTTTGTCGAAAAACGTCTGTACGAAGCGTTTACCGGTTCGATTACTTAGCACCCGCTAACCAGCTAAGCCAGGTTCTGTATGCCGATCGACTGACATTTGCGACGAAGCGAAGCCTACGCGCGACAAACCAGAGCCACTCGGCTGGGGCAGGTGTTAAAATGTCGCCCATGTTGTCAACCGTGCGTACATGGAGCCCCTCGTTCTGGCGCTTACAAGCTGGTGGCTGGATGCTGCTGTATGTACTGCTGCTTTTGGCGGCGCTACCGCACCTGGCTGAACGGGACATCTTCCGCTACAACACGGTTGCTTGTGCGGTTCTCTTCTTTTTGAGCTTAGCGATTCGGCCCCTCTGCCGGATGGCGAGCGCACGTTGGATGCATTCCTGGGTTGTGCTTCAGGCCTGCTCGCTTGGCTTATCGCTTCTGCTCGGCACTCTCGCCAGCTTCACGACCGGACTCGGCACATTCGGTTGGACAAGGTTGAACGGCACCAACTGGATGCTGAGCTGCCTACAGTGCGCCGCGGTGATTTTCCTGTGGTTCAATCTTTACATAGGCATCAAGCACTGGAGACTACCGACAGTGAGCGTGTCTGCTGCTCCAGCGACACACGCGCAGGCTCCGGAGCATCCAACCCAGTTTGCGATACGCGCAGGCTCCCGTATCCAAATCGTTTACGAGAAGGACGTGCTATGGGTCTCGGCAGCCCGTGATTACGCGGAGCTGCACACACCGACGGGCGCATTTCTTCTCCGGGAAACCATGCAATCGCTGCAACAGCGATTAGACCCTGATCGGTTCGTGCGAATTCATCGATCACGAATCGTGCGCTGGGACCAGATTGTTGAATTGATTAGGCATGATAACGGGGAGTATCACGTCAAACTACGCGATGGCACAGAACATCGTTCAAGCCGCACCCATACCTCGGTGCTAGACAATTGGTTACGTTTCGGAATCCGGGGACAAGGTCGTCCCTGACCACACCACCCGAAAATCGCTTCAGTTTTCTGTGTCAGAACCGCACTCATCGAATCGGCCGGGCAGCCGGTCGGGCCGAACTAAAATCCTGAGCTGCTCCAAGCTGATCGCAGCGCGTTGACTAACTCCCGGAAAGGCCGGATATGTCGAAGCTGAACCGACCGCGCAGTTCCCCTTCTTTTCTCGGCTAGCTCACTTGAGTCTCGATGCAGCCGAGGTAGGCGAATACGTTGCCGTATGCGTTTCGTGCCATGGATTAGACGATCCATCTCTGGATCAGTGGGGCCGAGCCTCTCGAACCGCAGCTTGCGGAGGTCATACAGCGTCCATCCGTTTGCCACTTGTTGTCGACTGCCGGTCTTAGCCAGGGGTGGATACCTTCTCTTCGCGCCGTCGTTGCCGGCGACATCGTATTCAATGGCGTTCACGTTTTCTTGGCGTACTCCAACGAGCAGAGTCGGGCCAATTGGCTTAAGTGTTTGGACGGCTCGAGAGTCCAGGGTGGCAGGTTCGACAAACTCAATACCCTCAAGCAGAGGGAACGTCCCCGAGCCGAATCTGCCAGCCCGTATGGAATGAAATAAAGTCCGCCCGAAGTGAGACAAGCGGTCAGAGTTGGCCGTCAAATACTGTTGCCACGGATCCGTTCACAGGGGATCTGGTGCGGTGCACTATTCGTTGAAGCCAGGCTGCGGTTTCCCAAACCGCCGCAACTGCGAAACGCTCCTTTATAGGGTGTAGCCGACTTTCCTGGCAGGCGACTTTAACCCTGTGACCGAGGTTTCGGAATCTATTTCCTACGAGGTATTGCTTCCGACGCATCGGCAAGCGCATATGCCGTCACAGCCACCACCGCTACGTTCTCATTCAATTGCTGCACATTTACTTTATCAAGAGTGTCCGCCGCAGAATGATGATAGTTAAAGTAGAACCGCGAATCCTGCGAGGGCGTGAGACCGGGAACGCCTAGCTGGACCATACCTGCGATATCCTCCGCAGTTACCTCGTCAGATCTGGTGAGAACGCTTGCTCCAATCGGTGCCAGTGCGTTCGCAACGGGCGCGAGATATCTGGCAACCTCGGGCGCGCCAAAGAATGCGAGGCCTATTGGATGGTCGCAACCTAAGTCACTTTCCAGCGCAGCTGTGTGATGAGTGAGTTCGCTGGAATGTTCCTGGAGATATGTTGTCGCGCCACTGACGCCGAACTCCTCATTCATCCAGGCGACAAAACGGATTGTGCGTCTCGGACGGATGTTCAGTGACTGCAACAAATGGATCGACTGCATTGCAATAGCCACCCCGGCGCCATCATCGATTGCACCTGTTCCAAGATCCCATGAATCCAGATGTGCGGAGACCAATACAACCTCTTCGGGGTGTTCCGAACCCTTCCAATCCGCGATTACGTTATAGCTGCTTACCGGAGGAAGAGTTTTCGGCGTAAGAGTGAGGCGCATCGTAACGGGTCCTTGTTTTGAAAGTCGCGCCAACAGATCTGCATCTTCAGCGGTAATTGCAGCTGACGGAACCTTGTCGACTCCCTCGCCATACAAAGTCAAACCTGTGTGCGGAAGCCGAAAGTCTCCGCTGCCCAGAGAGCGAACCAGCACAGCCGCGGCTCCAAGCGACTCGCCAAACGATGGGCCGATGCCACGATAAGCTATA
>DATFRK010000206.1:0-5204 GCA_035263325.1 Pyrinomonadaceae bacterium
TGCGTCAACTCGGCCGGCTATTCGTTGGCTTCCTATCCAGCCGGAAATGGTACTACTGCCACTGGTGATGCCACTTACACGGCGGATATTCCTGACAACGCCGGTATCGCCCTATTCAACAACACCACCGGCGGCGGCAGTTTCTCGCTTGCGAACCGTTTTGACGCAGTTGGATCAACCTCTGAAGCGAACACACTTTACAAGGAAGGCACGGGCTATCCAGCCTTGACGCCGTTCTCAATTGACTACTCCTTTTACCGGGACGATTGTGGCAAGGGTGGCAGTATCACTACCTTGGGGCCTTGCACAATAACCACGCCGAAGGATACGGACAACAATGCTGCCGATTTCATTTTCGTAGATACTAACGGCACCTCCGCCGGTGCCGGACAACGACTGGGAGCACCTGGTCCACAGAATCTGTCGTCCCCGATTCAGCGCAATGCCAGCGTCCCGATTCTCAAGCTCGATGCGGGCGTTGTTCAGAATTCACCGCCAAATCGAGTGCGAGATTTCACCAGCGACCCGGCCAACAACTCCACTTTTGGTACAATCTCAATTCGCCGCAGGTTCGTGAATAACACTGGCGGTAACGTTACCCGGTTGCGGTTTCGAGTAATCGACCTGACCACCTTTCCCGCACCGTCGGGCATCGCTGATTTGAGGCCACGCACTTCCGTTGCGGTAGTGGTATCGGGAATTACCGACGCTGCCACCTGTCTGGCATCGACGGGCTCGGCAACAACGCCATGCACCGTAACAGTGCAAGGGACCGCGCTTGAACAGCCACCGTCGCAACCCAATGGCAGCGGCTTTAACGGCAGCTTGAGTGCCAATACAGTGACGCTCGCGACGCCACTGGCAAATGGCGCGAGCATCAATCTGCAATTTCTGATGGGTATTCAGCAGACGGGTACTTTCAAGGTTTATGTAAACGTGGAAGTGCTCCCGTAAGCGGGATTGGGTCAAAACTTAGCCTCGGATAGATTCACAGAGGAGGAGATACATGACGGTAAAGAATCGAGATCAGCAAGACGAAACCCAGGCGCAGAACGTGGGAGTGGAAACGCCAGCGGTTCCGACTGTCAAAAAGCAGTTTGTCCAGCCTGAAATATCGCAGGCAGTTGATGTATTAGAAGCGATAGCTTTCTTCCAGGCTCTCGACAGCGGCGCCACCAATTGATCTTTTTTTGGTACGGCGTGCGGTTGTGAGGCGAGAAGTATCTCGCGGCTAAACTGCGGTTGATTTACGATACAAGGGAAAGACCGGGAATGGAGTCCTTCGAGGACTCGCCCGGTCTTTTGTCGTTTGCGCTCGAGATACCACCGACTTCAGTCGGTGGATTTTCAACTTCAACCTACCAACAAACTTTGCCCTGACGATGAGATACCACCTGACTTTAGTCGGTGGAGCTTCAATTTCTGCCTTTTCCGCGAGACATGTTTAGGTGGAAACTGAAACTCCACCAGATAAATCTGGTGGTATCTCGGGTTTGTGTAGTTCGGGCGTAGGTGGAACCTGAAACTCCACCAGATGAATCTGGTGGTATCTTCGATTCGCCGAACTTTCCGCCTGGGCTTTCGTTCATCTTTGCAATGCTAAGAACGTGGTGTTCAATCGCTCTGTTGTTGCTCCTCATTTCTGGATCAAACGCCCAGACGAATCAATCCGGCACCACTCCCAACTTTGAGGTGCAAAAAATTGGACCAGACGTCTACGCCGTGATTCGCAAGGAACCACCCTCTCTTTGGTTCAACCCGAACACGGTCTTTATCATCGGCAAGCAAGACGTAATTGTTGTCGATTCAAATATTAGTAGCGAATATACGAAGGAAGTACTTGCGGCTTTAAAGAAGATCACGAGTAAGCCGGTCAAGTATGTGGTCAACACTCACTGGCACGAGGACCATGTCATTGGTAACCACGTCTACCGCGATGCGTTTCCTGGTGTTCAGTTTATCGGTCACCGCTCGACGCTCACCGATCTACCAACGATCGGTGCGGCAAACAGAAAAGGCTCGATTGAAAACGGGCAAGGGTTTATCGACCTGCTAAAAGTGAAACTCCAAAAAGGTGAAGACCTCGCCGGCAATAAACTCACTGCGGAAGAACGCCTCGGATATTCAAGCGATATCAAGCTGGTTAGTTCCTATTTGGCAGAGTCGCCGAATTTTCAGATCATCTTACCGACGGTCCTGGTCGACGATCATCTGGAACTAGATGACGGCAGACAAAAAATCGAGATCTTGTACCTGGGCAAGGCACACACAGGCGGGGATCTGGTTGTCAGCTTGCCGAAGGAGAAGATCGTCGTTAGTGGCGACCTGGTTGTTTTTCCGATCCCTCTCGTCGGGTCCACCTCCTACCCGCTGGAGTATGGCGCGACCCTGAGCAAACTTTTGGCCCTCAACGCATCCATCATCATTCCTGGTCATGGACCGGTGCTGCGCGACCAGTCCTATCTCAAGCTAATGATTCGTCTGTTAAATTCGATTAAGGAGCAAGTGGAAGCCGCAGTCGTCCGTGGTGAGACGCTGGAGCAAACGCGGAAGAGTGTGAACCTTGAGGAATTCCGCCACCTGTTTGCCGGCGATTCACAGCACAAGAGTTTTATCTTTCAGAACTACGTGTTTCTGCCCGCCACTGCCGCTGCTTACCGGCAATTGAAAGAGAAGACCGGCACGCAAAAGAACCCCTCAGGACTTGGTCATTGAATATTTAAAGCGATAGGCACCCGAGCCGAGCTCCAAGACTGCTGCATCACCATCTTGCCGCGTACTCACGATGCCATTGCCGGTTGTCAACGGATGGTCTGATTCAACTACGTCCGGCAACTGGGCCTTAGGTAAGCGAACGGTAGCGGTCGTGTTCGGTGGGATCTCTATTGCCAGGGAGAAGTCTTGGGCCTTGAGCTCCCAGGCTGACACCACTTTGCCATACGGCGTTTGATGACTGGCCTTCACGCTGGTGAAGCCGCCGCCTGGTTGCGGTTGAATAAGTATGTGCTTGTAGCCGGGAGCAGCTTCATCAATTTCCACCCCAGCCATCACTCGATACATCCAATCACCAATCGCCCCATAAGCATAATGATTGAATGAGTTCATTCCCTTGTCCTGGAAACTCCCGTCAGGTTTTTGGCCATCCCAACGCTCCCAGATTGTCGTCGCACCTTGTTTGATGGGATAAAGCCAACTTGGATACTGATCGCGATTGAGTAACTTATACGCCTCGTCAAGGTAGCCGTACCGGCTGAGTACGTGACAAAGATAGGGAGTGCCGACAAAGCCTGTCGTCAGGTGACCGCGAGTTCGTACCTCCTGGGCCAGACGTTTGGCCGCCACCGCGCGCAGGTTCTCGGGCAGCAGATCGAATTGCAAAGCGACCGCATAGGCCGTTTGCGTATCTTCTGCTACGCGCCCGTTCTCCGTCACATACTCGCGCACGAAAGCCGTCTTGATCTTGGCAAGTAAGTCTGCATAACGTTTTGCATCATCCTGTTTGCCGAGCACTACCGCGGCGCGTTGCAGCAGGTCGGTGGAATGGGCAAAGAAGGCGGTGGCAATGAAATCCTTGCTGGTCGTCGCACCCGGATAGTCTGCCCGGTTTGTCGCGAAGGCCAGCCAGTCGCCAAAATGAAAATCACCACTCCAAATGTAGTCGTCGCCTGCGCGCTGGCGTTCGTACTCGACCCACCTGGCCATACTCTCATATTGATTCTGCAACACGCGCTTGTCGCCATAACTCAGGTAAACATTCCACGGAATGATGACGGCGGCATCGGCCCACGCCGCTGATCCACCTGGTGCGCCTGTTGGTCGATTGCCCAGCACATTCGGGACGACGTAAGGAACGCTACCCGTGTCGAACTGATCTGCCGCTACATCTTTCAGCCATTTTGTGAAAAAACCTGCGACATCCATGTTGAAGGCCGCCGTCCGTGAAAAGACTTGCGCATCGCCAGTCCAGCCCAGGCGCTCGTCGCGTTGCGGACAATCAGTTGGTACGTCCAGAAAGTTTCCTTTCTGTCCCCAAATGATGTTGTGCTGTAACTGGTTCACCAGTTGATTCGAGGTTTCGAATTCGCTGGACCGGGCCATGTCCGAATGAATGACGATGCCAGTGACACTGTCGTTGGACAGTTCACCGGGGTAACCTTCGATAGCAACGTAGCGAAAACCCTGGAAGGTGAAATGGGGTTCGAATGTCTCGACTCCTCCGCCTTTGAGGGTGTACGCGACAGTCTCCCTCGCGGCGCGCAAGTTCGCAGTGTAGAAGTTGCCTGCCTGGTCCAACACTTCCGCATGACGCAAGGTTACGGTAGTGCCCGCCGGGCCCTGCACCTTTAGCCTGACCCATCCGACCATGTTCTGGCCCATGTCCGCCACGTTATCTCCGCCGGGCGTCTTGACGATCCTAACCGGTTTCAACTCCTGAATCTCTCTGACCGGGGGACCGGCCGGGGAGATCAAATTGTTGAGAGGATGGTTGGCAACGTGAACGCCAGACCAATCGTGATCATTGAATCCAGCACTGGTCCAACCAGGCTTTTCCAGGCGAGCGTCATAGGTTTCGCCGTTATAGATCTCGGACATCTGGATCGGTCCGGTCGCAGCCTTCCATTTGTCATCCGTGACAATGGTCTCTTCGCGGCCGTTCTTGTAGGTAACTTTGAGCTGCAGAAGGAGGGCGGCCTTGTCGCCGTAATAGTTGCGTTGCCCGTTGAAGCCGATGAAACCACGATACCAGCCATCGCCAATCGTTGCTCCTATGGCATTTGGCCCGGACTTAAGCAGACTGGTCACATCATAAGTCTGATATTGGATTCGCTTGTTGTAGCTGGTCCAACCGGGAGTGAAAACCTGATCGCCGACGCGTTGTCCGTTGATCTGGAGTTCGTACAGGCCGTGGCTCGTAACGTAGACGCGGGCGCGTTCGATGGGGCCATTCAGCGCGAACTCGCGGCGCAGTAACGGCGGGGGATTCGACTTCTTGACGTCTTCTGACAAGTCGGGCTCGATCCAACGCGCAGTCCAGTCATTCGGGTTGAGTAAGCCCATCTCCCAATGTGCTGCATCGCTCCACTCTGACTGTTGTCCGGTAGTGTCCCAGACGCGCACTTGCCAGTAGTAAGGTTGCCCGGATTGCAGCGCTGGTCCCTGGTAAGGGCAGTGCGCCGATTCATCTGAGGGGACCCGGCCGGAAT
>DATFRK010000207.1:0-2901 GCA_035263325.1 Pyrinomonadaceae bacterium
AGAGCGGGTCACATCACAAACGGACAGTTTGTCGATGCGCCTGGCGGTCAGTTAATCCATGCGCGCGGCACCGATTCGGACGTTGTGGAACACATATCCACCGCCGAAACTCAGAAGGCCTTCCGCATAACCCTTAGCACCATTGGCGACGGTTTTATAGAGTGCATCTCGAACACTGCTCTACAAAACAACGTTGGTAATCAACCTTTTGGTCAACGCGGTACGCTTACCCAGGTGCCGGTTGTTGAAGCCAATAACACTTTACGTATCGGAAGATTTGGCTGGAAAGCTCAACAGGCCAGTCTCCTTTCGTTCTCCGGTGACGCTTATCTCAATGAGATGGGAATCACAAACAAATTCGACGGCTCTAACGGACGCAGTTCCAATGACCCCAATGCCGGCACATCTGAGAATCCCGCCAGCACAGCTGAAGGCGTGATTAACGTTACCTTCCCGTCTGCCTTTGACCCCGTCCAAGATCCAGAGGATGACGGTGGCGACGTGCTCGCATTTGCTGACTTCATGGCTGCTACTCGCGCTCCTGGTCGTCAGAACCCAATTCCAGCAGCTGCACAACGTGGCGACGCACTGTTTACATCCGTGGGCTGTTCCGTTTGTCACACCAGGACGTTTACTACCGCTTCACCGGGAACGCTAATCAATGGCGGTGCGTTCACGGTACCAGCCGCGCTGGGTAACAAGATCATTCACCCCTTCAGCGATTTTGCGTTGCACAACATCGGTACCGGTGATGGCATCGTGCAAAATGCCGGCCAAGGTAGCATCAATCAAATGCGTACTCCGCCACTCTGGGGAATCCGCGCGCGCAACCGGCTCATGCATGAAGGCTTGAACATCACGATCTTCGATTCGATCCAGCTTCACGCCGGACAGGCAACGACAGCCAGGAATAACTTCAACAACCTGACTGCCGGACAGAGATCGGATCTGATTGCATTTGTGCTGTCGCTTTAACCACAGCGACACACCAGTGCGCCCACTTACTACAACGCTCGCCGGGATTCCCTTCCCGGCGAGCTTTCCCTCACAAACTTTATATGACTACAGGAGAGTAGACCGGTGAAAGACGCAACTAACTTCGCTGTTGCCTGTCGAAACCTGCTTCTGCCGCTTGTGCTATCGGTGTGTTGCGCATCATTTGGCTGCGCGACATCAGAACGAGTCGTGAAGGAGGCACCACCAAGCTATCAACCAAGTCCAGTCGCGCCTGGGCCACAAGTGAAAATGCCTGAGGTTGCGGCGCCAAAGCTTGCCGAGGTACAGGACGCAGTTAGGCGAGTGTTCAAAGATGCCGCAATCGTAGATCCTAATTCAAAGCCGAGCTTCATGGCGGGTGACTTCAATGGCGACGCCTCCGAAGATCTGGCTGTGGTGTTGAGGCCTGCGCCAGGTAAGTTGTCCCAAATGAACGAAGATTATCCTGCGTGGTTACTGCGTGAACCAATAACTGGAAGTCGACCACCTCAACTTCGGGTGGAGGAGCAAGACGTGTTGTTGGGCGTCATTCATGGTTTTGGCGACAACAATTGGCGCGACCCGCAGGCGACGCAAACTTACCTGCTGAAGAACGCGGTCGGCTCAGCAATGGAAGTATGTACGGCGGAAGATTTCGTCACCACAAACAGCGGCCGTAAGCTTCCCAAACCGAAAGGCGATCTGATCGAAGAAGTCCTGCGTGGTACATCAGGATATCTCTACTACGCTAACGCTACTTACTCGTGGTACGACCCAAAAACCTTTAAAGGTGATGCGGAGTTGCGTCCTTTTCATGGAATGAAGCCGAAGCCTGCACAGTGATTCTAATTACTAAAAGGTGATGATCATGAGAAGCAAATGGACCTATCAATTGATGTTGCTCGGACTGGTCATAGGAATCGTTTGTCCGAACCTCCTGGGACAAACTCCTCCCGGCAAACAAAAATCTCCGAACGTGGAAATGATCTCTCCCGAGGATCTGAAAGACAAATTCACTAAGAATGAAGCGCCAACAATTATTGACGTCCGCTCCGGCGAAAGTTTTGCGCAAAGTACTAACAAGATCAAAGGAGCGATTCATATCAAAGTTAGGCGCTTACAATACAGGCTTTCATTTCCTCCGCTGAAAAATGTGCCACACGATGGAGAGGTCATTACCTACTGCTCTTGTCCCAGTGACGAATCCAGCATCGCCGCAGCACAGATTCTGATGGCAAATGGGTTTAGCCGTGTACGAGTCTTGAAGGGCGGCTGGCCTCAGTGGCTGAAGGTTAACGGCCCGGTTGAGCCGAAGGCTAAAGGAATGTGACTTCGCTGGAGTTCTTCGAGTCGTGACCAGTTCTTTGCCTGCAGGGCGATAGAGTGCAGCTACTGTCGCGCATGCTTTTCAGGTCAAACTCCCATACAATGAGGCCAAGTCAAACGCATCCATCGTGGAGGACGAACTACCATACTAGAAGTCAGCAAGCTCGGCTGCGTTCGTGGAGATCGTCGACTTTTTAGTGGCCTCAACTTTTCGGTGTCGGAAGGGAGTTTTGTCAGGCTCACCGGGCCGAACGGAAGCGGCAAGACAAGCCTGCTCAGAATATTGTGCGGGCTTTTGCCCGCGGCTGAAGGTGAGGTCAGGTGGGACGGTGAGAACATTCGCTCACTCGGTGAGGACTATTTCCCTGCCGTAACCTACCTCGGCCATGCGCACGGCGTTAAGGACGAACTTAGCGCCCTTGAGAATCTCAGGATTTCCTGTGCGTTGACCGGAATTGAACTAAGCAAAGAGCGAGCCCGGGCCATTCTTGCAGAAATGGGGCTTCAGGGTCGCGAAACACTTCCGGCCCGGCTCCTGTCAGAAGGTCAAAAGCGCAGAGTAGTGCTAGCCCGGCTCGTTGCTTGCAAGACCAGGCTCTG
>DATFRK010000208.1:0-7160 GCA_035263325.1 Pyrinomonadaceae bacterium
AACGCCCTCGCTCCATATCAGTCTTAACGTCCCAGGCATCAGTTTCAAAAGTCAGTTTTGCCTGGAAATGAAGCGCCGCATCTGCCGGCTCGGCCGCAGGAGTTTCCTGCAAGAATGAGAATTGTGGTTCTTTCATGACTGTGTATGCTCCCGCAAATATTGGAACTACTCAAGAGCCACATTCTGTTGGTAGTATGGGTCCACTTTTATGACCGTCGCCTCCTTAAACATGGTCCGAATCAATCGCCGGCTGCGCGAATCTTTGCAACTGCAACTCTACCGGCAAATCCGCCAGGCGATCGTGTCAGGACGCTTGTCGACCGGAGTTCGTCTGCCCTCAACTCGCGATTTGGTCAGCTTGCTTGGCTTGTCACGAAACACAATCATCTATGCCTTTGACCGGCTCGTTTCCGAAGGCTACCTGGAAGGGCGGCGAGGATCTGGTATCTATGTGTCTGCACTGCCACTCTCGTCAGTCGGTGCAACCGGCTCGCGTCTGACTTCTCAGGCTGTCCGCAAGAACGTCGTATCGTCACGACTGGCCAAGCTTTCTCAGGTAAATGTTTCCCCTGAATATCCTGGGGCAAAGGTTCGCCCCTTCCGTCCTTGTCAACCAGCGATCGACCTTTTCCCGCTGCGGAATTGGAATCGCGCTCGCTCATCCGCCCTGCGAATCAACGCGAAGGAACTCATGTGGGAGGGTGATGTCGCGGGACTGCCGCGTCTGCGCCGCGCGCTCGCCAACTACCTGCAAGACTCGCGTGGCGTTCGATGTGAGGCTGAACAGATAGTGATCACCGCCGGGACTCAAGAGGCTTTGTCGCTGATCGCTGCACTACTGATCGAACCGAACGACGAGGTTTGGCTCGAAGATCCCGGCTACCTGGGCGCCAGGGCGGCTTTCAGTCGAACTGAAGGCAAGCTGGTGCCGGTAGCTGTTGATGGTGAAGGAATAACGATTCCGTCTAAAAGACGACCTCCTAAACTGATCTATACAACACCATCGCGACAGTTCCCCCGCGGCGTAACCATGAGTCTGTCGCGACGCCTGGCGCTGTTGGAGTTCATCCGAACCGGCAATGGCTGGATCGTCGAGGACGACTACGATTCCGAGTTTCGTTATCTCGACCGACCTATGCCCAGTCTCCAGGGACTTGATCAAGGCGAGTCGGTAATCTATGTCGGTTCCTTCAGCAAGGTCTTATTCGCCTCATTACGGTTAGGATACATAGTAGCGCCTACTAATCTCGTAGACTTGTTTCGTAAATTGAAAGAAGTCGGCAGCGGTCCAGTTCCAGCAATCGATCAGGCTACGGCTGCCCTATTCATCGAACAAGGGCTCTTCGCCACGCACATACGACGAATGCGAAGGCTTTATCGCGAGCGTCGGGATGCCTTTCTTCATGAAGCCAACAAGTATTTTTTGGGGCTAATCGACTTTCCCACGATCGACGCAGGCATGGATGTCATGGGCTATTTGAGTCACAACGTTAGTGATGTTGAGCTTTCGCGGCGCTTTCGTTCGGTGGGAATTGACGCCCCTCCTCTCTCGAGCTACTCCCTCAGAACCTGCGAACCCGGGCTCCTCTTCGGGTTCACCTCCTTTACTCCCGCGCAAACACGAATGGCAATGCAGGTCGCAGCCAAGTCAATCGGCTCAATGTTGCGCAGTAGATCACTTTAAGTCCGAAACTGTCCTCTTTATGTCATAACAGACTTCAGTGAGTTTTCCGTATACTCGCAAGTACTGGAGGGACAATGAACCCGAAGCGTATCGGTTTTCTGGGGTACGACGATCTACAAGGCCTCGACCTGGTAGGCCCGCTCGAAGCTTTCCAGACCGCTGTCACCGAACAACCCGAAGGCGGCAAAGAACAGCACTGCTACGAAACCGTAGTTATCGGCCTTACTAACAAACCATTCAAGTCAGAAACCGGTATCGTTTTTCAGCCGCATAAGACGATTCAGAATGCGCCGCCCCTCGACACTTTGATCATCCCGGGCGGTCGGGGCCTACGAAGCGGCGACACCAGCGCGAAAATTTGCGCCTGGCTCAAGCCGCGTGCGCCTAAGATTCGCCGGATAGCGTCAGTCTGCACAGGCGCCTACGCATTGGCTCAGAGCGGACTGCTCGATGGCCGCCGTGTCAGTACTCACTGGCGATTTGCGCGAGACCTTGCGAATCGATTTCCGGCGCTCGAGATCGACGCTAATGCCCTGTTCGTCAAAGACGAGAAATTCTATACGTCGGCTGGCATCACTGCCGGAATCGATTTGTCCCTGGCGTTGATTGAAGAGGATTTTGGGCCGAGTGTTGCGCTTTCAGTGGCGCGGGAATTGGTGGTCTATCTGAAACGTTCAGGTGGGCAAGAACAATTCTCTGAACCGCTGCAATTCCAAATTCAATCAAGCGATACCCTGGTCGACCTCGCCACCTGGGCCCGCAGTCACTTGCGTCAGGATCTATCAGTCGAGGTGCTCGCCCGGCGTGCCTGCCTCTGCCCACGACATTTCAACCGTAAATTCAAACAGACCTTTGGTGTGACGCCAGGAACCTTCGTTGAGTCTGTGCGACTCGACGAGGCCCGTCACCGGCTGGCGAAACACAACGCCACCATTGAACAGGTCGCCTCGTCCGTAGGGTTCAACAGTGCCAAGGCGTTTAGACGCGCGTTCGAGCGACGTTTTGGCCTCAGCCCGAGCAGGTATCGCAGCCTCTTTGCCGCCCACGCGCGGGTCGAATCCCAACCAACTGGGAATGGAGCACACGCTTAATTTGAGCCGTCAACATCCGAAACACGAAGTTTAAGTTGAGGAGATGGACCATGAAACACGATCACAGTCCCGTTTGCGAGGACGTCGTAACGAGGAGGAATTTTATTAAGGGCACTGCCGGTGCAATCGTGACTGTCAGCTGTCTGCACGGCACTAACTTCAAGGCAGCAGTGGACCAGGCCGCAGTTGTTCAAGACCAGCCTGGGAACAAATATATCTGTCCACCATGTGGCTTGCCGTGCGACAAGCTCAGCTTCGACAAGCCGGGCAACTGTCCACAATGTGGTATGACCTTGATCCCGGCGAATGGGGAGGGTGGTCCACCCAAAGTTGCAATCCTTGTTTATAACGGAGTCGAGATCATTGACATTGCCGGTCCGTGGGAAGTCTTCGGCGCCGCGGGTCTCCTGGTTCACACGGTCGCCGAAAAACCAGAACCGCTCACGCTCGTATATGGGCAAAAGGTCATACCCGACTATACCTTCGAGAATAGTCCGAAGGCCGACGTGCTATTAGTACCTGGTGGTGGTTACGGACGACAGATGGAGAACGTTGCCCTCATCAGGTGGATTAGAACTAAAGCCGAAGAGGCGAAGTACGTGATGTCCGTCTGCACGGGCGCGTTTCTGCTCGGGCAGGCTGGTCTTCTCTCGGGCCAGAAAGCAACTTGCACGTTCGGGATGGTTGAAGACCTGACAGCATTTCCTAATACCACGGCTGTGTACGATGCCCGGTTCGTCGAGAGCGGAAAGATCATTACAACGGCGGGTTTGACTTCCGGAATCGATGGCGCTCTTCATCTCGTCTCAAGAATGCAGGACAAAGGCAAAGCGCAGTTAACCGCATTGGGAATCGAGTATCACTGGGATCCACAGGGGAAATGGACGCGTAACGCAATGGCGGATAGATTTCTTCCAGTCCACGGCAGGCTTAAAGGTGCAGAGTCAACGCTAATTTCTACTGAAGGCGACGATAGTCGCTGGGAAACCAAGCTGCTCGTTTCCGACCCGAAGACAGCGGCGAGCATCATGACATTGGTGCGCGAGCGAATTGCCAACAACACCGGAGTGAACGGCATGACCAAGCGTATCTCTCATGTCCGCACTGGGCCCGCTTTCATTTCGAGTAAGAGTGACTCTGAACTCAGGTGGAAGTTTACGGACGATCAGAATAACAACTGGAAAGGTTCGAGCACTGTCGAGCCTGTACCTGATGACAAAGAGAAATTCATTCTGACCTTAAAGTTGGCGCGCGCTTGACGAAGCAGTAAAACGACGATTCTTGTTGTCCTCACAACGCTTTGGCGACAGCATATCCTGCCCAAACCAGGATCAGACCAAGCACGTTCGAGGCCGCGACATTCAGCGTCGCCAGGCCAACTTCACCGTTTCGCAACAACGAAAACGTTTGTAATCCGTATGAGGAAAAGGTGGTGAAGCCGCCGAGAAATCCAATCATGATGACAATTCGTAAGGTGGGATTCACCAGGAATCTCTCTTCAGTAAGGTAGAAGATAACGCCTGCCAGAAGACAGCCACTCAAGTTCACCGCCATTGTTCCCCAGGGGAAAGTTTCGCCATACTGCCTGGCAACGAGCCCTGACAGCCAATATCTGCAGAGAGTGCCGATTAGACCAGCTAAGCCAATGAGGATTGTTTTCATCATGACGTTTCTTTTTTGGTTTTAGTTTTCCAGGAGCATCCTTCGTTTGAAAAAGGCGTAGGTCAGTAATTCACAAAAACGAAAACTCCTAATCACTGCCCAATTGTCTGGCACAATAATTAGGAGTCATCAATCCCATCGAGGGGATGGTTACGGCGAACTCCATCGCCTGAAATCACGCGACCATCTTACGTTATTAGTCGACAAACTGAAACCTGGAACCCCACCAACTGCCCCGAAACAGAACTAACGCGCAACTCTAACAGTGCCGGTAGTCGGTTATGAAAAACTAGAGTTGGGCCGCATTGCCCGCTAAGATACCCAGCGACCAACGTTTCCGCTTTGTCAGTCTGACCAGATCAATTCAACGCGTATGCCAACTGACCGACGTGCATTCCTCAAACAACTGATTTCCTCGGGCGCAATTCTGATCGGTGAACCATGGCTGAAGCGAATCGGCTATTCGCAAACTACCGGTCCGGCCCGAGCCACGATTAACGTAAACCGCTACCGGTCAGATCTCGACCGGCGTCTCTTAGGCGCTTTTCTCGAGCACCTTGGTCGCGCCGTCTACACCGGCGTCTACGAACCAGGCTCAAAACTCGCGGACGCCAAAGGCTATCGCACTGATGTGTCGAGCGAAATCAAAACGCTCGGTGTGCCCATCATGCGCTATCCAGGCGGTAACTTTGTCTCGGGCTACAACTGGCTCGACGGGGTTGGTCCAAAAGACAAACGACCGACGGTCCTGGAACGAGCCTGGAATTCACTGGAGACCAATCAATTCGGTACCAATGAGTTCATCGATTGGTGCCGCCTCGTTGAGACAGAACCTTTACTCGGTTTTAACCTTGGTACGGGAACGCCGGAAACAGCGGTTGCGTACGTCGAGTATTGCAACGTCGACAAGGGAACCAAGTGGAGTGATCTGCGCCGGGCACACGGCTACGAACAACCGCACAAGGTGCAGTACTGGTGCCTGGGAAACGAGATGGATGGTCCATGGCAGATGGGCCATATGACGGCGCGCGAGTACGGTCGCAAAGCGCGCGATGCAGCGCGCCAGATCAGAGTGATCGATCCTGCGCTTAAACTGATCGCTTGCGGCTCCAGTAACACAATCCTCCCCACTTACCTGGTTTGGGACCGGGAAGTGCTGGAAGAATGTTTCGATCAGGTCGACGGCATTTCTCTGCATAACTACTACGGCAATACAGATCAGCTGACCGGCAACAGCAGCGCTCGTTTCCTGGCAATGAACCTGGACATGGAACGGCAGATCCATGAAATTGCTGCCGTGTGCGACTACGTGCAGGCGTTGTTGCGGTCGCCAAAGCGTCTCTGGCTCTCGTTTGACGAGTGGAACATCTGGTATCGCGCACGCAGCGCACAATTTCGCGATGGCAAGCGCGCTTTTGCGCCCCGGCTGCTGGAAGAAGTCTACAACCTCGAAGACGCATTACTGGTGGGCGGATTCCTAAATACTTTACTGCGTGAGTCTGAAAGAGTGCGGGTTGGTTGCCTGGCCCAGATCGTCAATGTGATCGCGCCGCTGGTCACCAATGAGACTTCAGTACTGCGGCAGAGTATCTATTATCCCTACCTTTGGGCGTTGAAATATGCTCGAGGCCAGGTCCTTGATGTACGGGTGCAATCTGATACGTACCAGATCAAGGCTGAGGGGTTGCGGGCGGATTTTGCGCGTGACGATCAGGTGCCTTTTCTCGACGTGGTGGCCACGTTGGCGGGTAGTCAGGTGAGCCTGTTCATGCTGAATCGCGATTTGCAAGGGGAGCGTGAACTGACGCTGGATTTTCAAGCAGCCACTCCGAAGCGCGTGATCAGTTGCGAGACCATCACTGGACCAGATCTAAAGGCGTTCAACACCTTTCAGAAGCCGGATGTAGTTGCGCCGCGGCCGCTCGAACCACCAACGGTCGGCGCCAGGATGATATTCAAACTACCCCCGCGTTCGTACAGTGTAGCAACAATCGGCATATCCTAACGGGCAGAGAAGACTTTTCCTGTTGACTACCTACATGAAGCGACCTATACTTCTGTTGGTAATCAACAGGAGAGATCGCTAATGGGAGATACGAAGCACGAAGTTCTGCCCGGAACTCTTAACCTCTTAATCCTCAAAACCCTGGCCACCATGGGCGAGTTACACGGCTATGGCATCGCCCGACGCATCGAACAGATCAGTGGCGACCTGCTCGAACTCAATCAAGGAACTATCTATCCTGCCTTACTCAAACTCGAACAACTGGGTTGGATCCGCACCAAGTGGAGTGTGTCGGAGAATAACCGGCGCGCCAAATTCTATTCACTGACCGCTGCGGGACGAAAGCAACTGCTGTCGGAAGAAGAAGAATGGCGCCGCACTTCTGAAATTGTTACTCGTTTTCTCACGCCAGCGGAGAAATGATCCATGAACAGACTACGAGTTCTTCTCTCCCGAGTGCGTGCCCTCTTTTCCAGGCAAAACCTCGAACAAGATCTCAACGACGAGATTGCCGCCCATATCGAGCTGCAGATCGAAGATCTCGAGCGCCAGGGAATGAGTGCCGAAGCTGCTCGTTACGCTGCCCTCAAGAAATTTGGTGGTGTAGATCAAGTCAAGGAGACTTACAGAGACCGGCGCGGCTTGCCCGGCGTGGAAACACTGCTTCGTGACGTGAGTTATGGGCTGCGCATGTTGCGTCGTAGCCCGGGCATTACCC
>DATFRK010000209.1:0-3387 GCA_035263325.1 Pyrinomonadaceae bacterium
TGCGGCACCTGGCGCCTTAAAGATCGCTCTCGACTCACCGGTTATTGGGGACTCATCGATATCGGCGGTGCCCTCTATTACAGTCCCATCGGCAGGCACGCGAGATCCGGGCCGAACGAGGACGACATCACCCTCACGCAAATCCGCAAGAGGTATTTTTTCGATACCTGACGCCGTTACCCGCTCAACGTTGTCTGGCAACAGGGCGGCCAGTGCGTTGAGAGCATTTTGGGCTTGGGTAGTGGCCTTCACTTCTAGCCAGTGGCCGAGAAGCATGACGCTGATCAGCGTAGAGAGTTCCCACCAGACGTCAACCTCGAAAAGGCCGAGGGTCGCAGCAAAGGAGGCGGTAAACGACGCTACCAAAGCCAGGCTGATCAGGGTCATCATGCCCGGCTGGTGGACGGAAAGCTCGCGGCGTGCACCCTGAATGAAAACCCTTCCGCCATACACCAACACCAGCGTACCGAGAAGAGCGGGGACCAATCGTGATCCGGGGAAAACAGGGGCGTGATAGCCAAGCCACTGCTGTACCTCATCCGACCAATAAATCACAAGGAGCGTGAGTGCCAGGCTGAGCCAGAATTTGTCACGAAACATTGCCGCAGAATGTCCGGCATGGTTGTGGACCGAATGTACAGCTGCCTTCGCCGGAGGCCAGTCGTGATTTACATGCATTTCGTGCACGGCGTCGTGTCCGAGATGTGCGGGTTTGGAATGGCGTTGCATACTCAATTTCATGAATGATGGGTTCAAACGGTCGACCGTCTTACCATGTGGGAAGTGAACACGATAGTTGAGGATGCAGTTTCGATCTGACGGAACGAGCAAGCAACAATTCGCACGGTGCGCCGTATCGCCCCACATCAAAAATGACGATTATCTGGTACGTTCAATTCCTAAACACCGTCTTGTCGTCGATGCAGTCTTTGTTCGCCGATCTGGCGCAGATAATCGTCTTTTTTTAGAGCATATTCCAGAAATCCGCGGCAGATGTCCTTTGCCGGCTGCAGGCAGTGCTTGCGCACCACGGCTTCTAGTGGCTTGCGTCCTTCATTTTCCCTGCCGGTCTCGCTCCATAGAATCAGCAAAATCCAAATGGTCTGTTCACAATCTGTTGTTGCAAATCAGGTTCCAAAGCTGATGTGAGGGCACGTTCGAGGAAGGACGCACAGCAATGGGAATCTTGACCTGAGAGCTTGATATTGGTGTGCTGATTCAAGTTCTAAGCAGCATCAACGGCCTAGATGTCAGAGACACCCTGCCTGAAGGTGAATACGTCATCCCGTCGACTGTGTTGTCAAAATTACGACGCACGACATCACAGGCCGTGTTGAGTAAGGTCTGCGTATCTTACGTCACAACATTGGAAGCAGGTCGTTAAGAAGTATCCGTGCAAACACCGCCCTCACGCTTACTTTGGAGGACCGTTTGCTCTCACGAGCACCGGCAGCAGGTCGACAGCGATGGGTAGTCGTGTTTTCGCAACCATATGATCTGCCACGAATTGCGTGTAAGGCAAAACCGCCTACTACGCGCCAGCCGACTGATCCGTCGCGCCAAGAAATCCGGTTGACTGACTTAAAAGGAGACGTATGCGGTTTGAAATGGCCATTCGACCAAGAGAGAACGTGAAATCTGCCATTGTGAACTGCGTCTGCCCTGAGTGCGGCGGAGCCATCGACCTCAGCACAGATCAGTTCCGATGCCGTGGACTGTGTGGAAAAGATTGGCGATCCGCCTGGAACCTCGTAGTGTCTGGCCAGAAGCAAGCGCGCCGTCGGCAGCGTGCTCGGAATTCGAGACCAGCGATGTGATCATGTGGTGTGCTTACGGGCAACAGAAGGCCGGCCAGGAACTCTTTTGAGCGAGTTGTTTTTGGACCCGGGATCTTCGAGATCTTGCGGGGGCTACTGCGGCTGGGAGTGTGTAATCAGTGATCTCGTTGTGCTTCCACAGTCCCGCCTCATTTAAGGATTTGGGATTGTCTTGTCGTTCCGTTGCGGCAATTCATGTCGTCCGACATCAAATCTAGGATCAGGGATCTACTGTATTGCCGTTTGGCTCGTTTTTTGCATACCATGGGACAGTAGGCCTCCACTCTAATTCCACTCAGTCAATTCCCTGGGCTTGGTTCAAGTGCATGCACGTTCATCTTGTTGAGACAAATCGAGACGACTTTTAGGCTAGTGAGATCTCGTCAGCGTGAGGTTGAAATATGAATACGCTTTCTTCCCCTATACAGGACGTTCCATTGAAAGGTGAAACTCTCCACCCAACAGTTTCACTGGAGTCGATCCTTTGCACGGAGGAGTTGCAGCGCCGCCCTTCTCGTCCACCAGATAATGAGAAGGAGAACCGCGCGCTGGTGAAACTGGTGAGCGCGTTAGCCGACTCGCCTAGTACGATCTTTCACACACTGGCTGAGACGATCCGGGACATTACGCAGTGTGACTCCGCTGGCCTGAGTCTGCTGACGAGGGATGGGAAAACACCACACGTTGAAGGCCAAAGGTTCTACTGGCCAGCCATCTGTGGAATGTGGAATCCGCACGTAGGGGGCGGGACCCCACGTAATTTCGGCCCGTGCGGAGACGTACTCGATCAAAATCGAACCTTGTTATTTACGCATTTCGAGCGGCGCTATCCCTACTTGATGCCCGTCAGTCCAGCTGCGGAAGAATGCCTGCTGGTCCCGTTTTACGTCAACGGCAAGGCGGTAGGAACGATATGGGGAATCATGCACAGCGATAGCCGCAAGTTCGACGCGGAAGATGACCGGGTTATGGCATCTCTCGGGAAATTTGCGTCTTCCGCGTATCAGGCATGGATGCACATAGAAGAGCTCAAAGTTGAGGTGGCCGAGCGCGAAAAGGCAGAAGCAGAAGTCCGTGAATTGGCAAAAGGGTTGGAAGCGAAGATTCGGCGTCTGGTCGAAGCAAATGTTGTGGGTATTATGATGTTTAACCTCGACGGTGCGATCACCGAGGCGAATGCAGCGTTTCTTCGCATCGTGCAATTCGAGCGTAATGATCTTGCTTCCGGTCGGGTGCGCTGGGCGAACCTGACGCCAGCCGAATGGCGTTCCAGGGATGAGCGTGCCATAGACGAGATTAAGGCGACTGGAATTGCCCAGCCATACGAGAAGGAGTACTTCGCGAAAGATGGAAGTCGAGTACCCGTCATCGTCGGTGGCGCACTCTTCGCCGGCAGCCAGAGCGAGGGTGTTGCCTTCGTGCTCGATCTAACCGAGCAAAAACGAGCTCGGCAAAGGCTGGAAGAGGCCCGACGAAGCTTGTATACAACCCAAGCGGAGCTTGCTCGGGTTGCCAGGCTCACGACCATGGGTGAACTGGCCGCTTCCATTGCCCATGAAGTCAATCAGCC
>DATFRK010000210.1:0-5679 GCA_035263325.1 Pyrinomonadaceae bacterium
TCACCGCTGTTGAGCATCGCGTTCTCGGCATCCTTTTCGATGTCGCCGGTAAGCAGGAGTGCGCGGGCGCCAATTTGCAGGCGCAACACTACGGAATCGTTGTTTTGGGAAGGAGCGTTAGCGTAATCCTTAGCTGGCGGCCAAAGGACCTTCGCGGAAACCGAGCCAAACTGCAAAGTATCTCCCGCCCGAATCACCTCCAATGGCGTTTCTTGCAGTGCGGCCTCGGCGGCAAATTTCGCGAACTCCGGGTCCGCTGTCGGCGTGCGGGCCACCAGGGCGCTACGGACTGAGAAGTTTCGCAAGACATCATTCAAACCGTCGATATGATCAGCATCAGCATGAGTGGGCAAAACGTAATCCACTCTATCCAGACCTTTTTCCCACAAGAACTCCGATACCACAGCCTCACCGATACTGCGACGGTCCGCGTCGACTTGGCCCGCAGACATCTTGAAGAAATTAGGCCGACCGCCACCGTCAACTAATAACGTTGTGCCTTCTGGCATCGTCACCAGGGCAGAGTCGCCCTGGCCTACGTCGAGAAAGTCGACATGTAACTTCCCATCCGGCCGGGACGCACTAATGGGATGAAAAATAACCAACCCGAGCAAGCCAAGTTGGACCAGTGCGGCGATCACGATCAATCCAACTCGCGAATTTCGGTTGTTCGCTGAACACTCCAGGGGATGCCAGCGTGAGAGCGAAACAACAATCGCCAGCAAGGGCAAGTAATACAGGACGTACCCAACCCGCAGCCAACCGGCATAGTGAGGTAAACGCACCGACGCTAACCCGAGCCGCACAAATGGATCGACGCTGTGCACCATCAGCCAATTGAGGCCATCGGCAAGCGAGCACAAGGGCACTGCAATCGCCGCACTGAGCTGCGACATTACCAATGCCGCCAGCGCAACTCCGGCAAGCGCCACCAACAGGAAATTGACGACAATGTTCAGGACAGCGGAGGCAAAGGTTACGCGATGAAAATAGATCACCAATACCGGCAACAGCACGACTTGAACGCTGACTGAGACCAATACCGCACTAAATGTGTAGCGCAAAATTCTTTGCAGATGATGGCTCTCCAACCAAAGCGCCAGCCGCGTCTTGAATAGTTTGTAGGAATGAGGATTGCGACCTATTTCTCTGCGCCACTCGGCTTCACGCCAAAACAGAAGCTCACACACGGATCTAAACCAGGGCGCGCAAACCGGCGGGTAAGGATGCAAACGGGTAGGGTACCAGCTACCGATGGCCGACATCGTCTGCAACAACGGCCACGCGAGCACAACGATCCCGAGTACTGATAGAAACGTCAATTGCAGTGAGGGATCGAAAATTCCCTTTGGACTCCAAAGCAAAAGAGCCAACCCGGCGCCGCCAAGCGCGTTGAGAGAAGAAGCGCGACGAAAGACAATCGCGCCGCAGGCCACAAAGGTGAACATGAACGCCGCTCGCACCACGGATGCCTCCGCTCCCACTCCAATCGTGTAAATCCAGACAATTGCGACGGAGGTAAGCCATGGCAGTAACCGGCGGTGAGAAAGTTTGCGCATGAGTAAAAACACCAAGCTGCCGAGAAAGCTAATGTGGAGACCACTGATGACGAGGACATGGAATGTGCCTCCTTCACGAAAACGTTGGGCGGTGGATTTCGATAGGTTGTAGCGGTTGCCGAGCAACGCTGCGTCGAGTACTCCAGCGGTTTCGGCGTTGAAGTGGAGGTCGATCTCTTGCTGCAACAGGCGACGCCATTCGTACAGCCAGACCAAAGGGTTAAAGGCGCTCGGTTCGCTCAAGCGCGTAATTGATGCTGCCGCCTTCACGACGCCGGTGGCGTCATAGTTGTTGCGATCGAGAAATTCGGTAAGCGACGAGACACCGGGGTTGCGGTACTTGTCGCTCCAGTTCAAATCAGTCTTGACTCGAATTTGCGCACCGTAAGGCAACCGCAGGCCACGGAACTCAGTCTCGTTCGCTGCACTGTGAAAGAACACGGCCAACTGAACTATTCCGGAAGCCTCCATTTCCCTCCCCTTCGCCTTGAGCCGCTCGACTCGCAGCGTCATGTAGGCGCGGTCTCGCGCAAACTCCGGGGCAGTGTTCAAAGTACCAACTAGTTCAAGCGTGTCGTCACCATCTATCACTCCGGCAAGCAGCAAATGCTTGATGCTGTCTGCCGATTCCGGGCGGGTTTCGCAGGTGGCGAGCAAGGCGCCGGCTAAGACAAATGCGCTCAACAAGGAGATGCCGGCGATGATGTAATAGCGCTTGTACAAGGCAATGACGACAACAAGTGAGAGACAGCCACACCCAATCAGCAGCGTGGTGTTGCGGAAGAACCAGGTTGAGGAAATGATGCCGCAAGAAAAGGCGATCGCGATTTGAGCGAGCGGATGCGAAGAGAACAAACGCAGGTGAGGATTCTTCATGTCAGGCCGTGAGGGAACCTTAAGATGTTATTCATCAAAGCGGTGACAAGTCACCGCAATCCAGAAAGACGCGCAATCGTTTCGACGTGATGAGTCTGGGGAAACATATCAAATGAAGCGATGGAGTCAAGCTTGTAACCACCGGCGAGCAGTTTCTTAAGATCACGAGCCAACGTTGCCGGATCGCACGAGACGTAGGAAATCTGTCGTGGTGCTAAAGCCAGGACTCCTTTAATCACCACCGACTCTGCGCCTGCTCGCGGGGGATCCAACAAAATGAAATCTGCTTTCCTGCTTCTTGCCTCCTTCGCACTCAACCACTCACCGACTTTCGCGGTAACCACCTGGGTGTTAGTCAAGTCCGCGCGCTGAAGATTTCGGCGGGCAAAACGGGCGGCTACTGAATTCGCTTCGATGCCCACTACACTTTTGAACCTGCGGGCCAGCGGCAACGTAAACAGCCCCACCCCACAATAGAGGTCAAGCGCCGAATCACCGCTGGCGTCTGCAAGTGAGTAGTCGATCAAAGATGCGAGTAAGTCTTGATTGACCTGGAAGAATGCTTCAGCGTTGTAGTGGTAAACTTCACCACCGACCTGCAGAGACAATTCCCGCGTCTGGAAATCGGCAAACTCGGGCGCAAGGGAAACATCGTCACGACTGGTGGCCACTTCGAGGTGTTTGATACCGGGAGGAAACTCGTGAAACGGTGTCGCTCTCAGACTCGACAGGGCCGTTTGCAACTCAGGCACCAGCACTGCGCAGTCAGTAACATCACAAACACGACGCGAGGCCCTTTCGTAATAGCCCAGCGTCCCCTTCTCTTCGTCAAACTGCCAGGTTGCTCGTGCGCGATAGCGCCACTGGTCAGGAGAGCGATGGATAACGACTTCCGGCAGAGGTTCAAGTTTCGCGATTCGATGCAAGCAGTCGCGTACTATTTCCACCTTCGCCGCAAGTTGCGCTTCGTAGTTGAGTTGCTGAAAGTCACAACCGCCACAACGACCGAAATAGGGACAGGGCGGTTCGATGCGAACCGGTGAAGGACTTAGGATCTCGTGAATCGAAGCGAAGAAGATCTTGCCCTGCTGTCGCTCGATGTCCACTAGCAGACGATCTCCGGGAGCCGCCAACGCCACGAACACAGTTTTGCCATCAGCATGGGCCAGGCCCACGCCTCCGGGCAACAGGCGTTCGATCTCAACTTCTAGTGGCAACGACAACAGTTTCCTCTCTGGAGTGCGGGGACTCTTCTGCGAGCGCAGGCGGCCCGCCTGCCAGCATCAACCAACATCTGAAGCGATCAGTCGGGCCGCCTGCACTCCCAGAAGAGTCCCCGCACTCCAATCCAAAGCATTAGCGCGGCGGGTAGGGACTCGGGGCCCATTGTTGCGGCGGCGGGGGCGGCGTGTACTCCGGATTCACACCCTCAAGCTCAAACTTAACTCCGCCGATCATCCCCGCAGCGCCGTTATAGACCAGCGCTCCAATACAGCCGCCTATGAAACCGACAACCGTATAGACGATCGGAAGGCCAATCATGAACCCAATACCCATGACAATGGACGGCACTCCACCAGCCGCGGCGTCTCGCCCACCCAAACTCGACATGGTGGCGCCTAAGGCGATGAAGATCAGGCCGTAAATCACACCGAGGATCAGCCCAATCACAAACCCGAGGAGTGCCTGCATCTTCGCCACTGAAAAGACACCAAACCGCTTGATTGTCATTTCCGCCATCTTGTTTCTCCTTATAATTTTGCCTTGAGAGCTCGCACTGATCGCTCAAAGCTCAAGATAGAACAGACTGAGACGTGGTACGGCAAACTGCTCCCGTAAACGCTTCAGCAAAAGATTGTTGACAGTTTGCTGGTATACAGCGGGTTCCATATGACTACGATAAGGCTTTAGTTTAGCTTTTACTTCCTTCGTGATTGTCTCGAGTTGGGTTGAGTCCAGTGTTCGCAAGATCGATTCGTTCAACATGCGGTCCAGCCCGGTGAGCGAGTCCTCCAGTTTGCGAGTGTTGAGCGCTGGGCCCGCGACCACATCGTTTTGCAACTCCTGGAGCAGGCCGGCCGCACGGGACAAGGCTTCGGAGAAGTCGCTGCCGGGCTGCTTGCGCTGAGCGGCCAACTCATCGAGTGAGTGCCGGCAACGTTGTAGATGGTCGCGAATTGCCGGTACGGAGAAGGGGGTCTTCTGTTGGGTGGCGTCATTGCTGGCCGGACTCGCCTCCGCATTCTCTGCCCCAATTCTGGCTTCTACCCATTCCGCAAACTGGGCCTCAACCTCTTCCTGACAATACAAAAGGGTTTTGACTGAACGCTTGCGAGGTTTCGCTTCATAGGAGTCAAAGGCTCGCTCGATACCGCGCAATACAATATGAAGCGGGATTTCTTGTTCTTTCCAGGTCTCCATCAAAGCCCAGTCGAGGGGGCTAAGAAAAAGGTGTTTGCCTCGTCGCCTAACAAACGCATCTTCGATTTCGGTGAAATAGTTGAAGTAGTTCAACGCTGCGAATGGCTGTGTGCTGTGTGCTTTGAGCTTTGAGCTTGAGCTTTGTGCTTGGCGCTCGGAGCTTTGCTTTTGTCCCGGAGGGACGACATGTTTATAGCATTGTCAATCCCGAATAGCGGTGCGCTCCGGAGGAGCGCAATGTTTGTTGACCATTGAACATCTGGCTCCTCCGGGAGCTAACATATTAATCAACATTGGCTGCTATAAACATCTTGTCCCTCCGGGACAAGGAACCGAACTAACCACTAAATAGTCCTGGTCCGCTCATATACGAGTCGCAACCCTTCGAGAGTCAGCGTTTCGTCAACCTTTTCAATAAATCTAGAGGCGGTAGCGATGAGTGGCGCCAAACCTCCGGTCGCAACAACCTGCGGAGTCGAGCCCAGTTCCTGAATCATTCGCTCCAGCACACCATCGACCAGACCGGCGTAACCATAATATAGCCCCGCCTGCATTGCTGATACCGTGGACGACCCAATCACTTTACTGGGCCGCTTGATGTCCACTCGAGGAAGTTTTGCCGTGCGCGAGAATAAGGCTTCGGTGGAGATCATGATCCCGGGAGTTATTACGCCACCAAGGTACTCGCCGTTCCCATTAATAGCGTTGAAAGTGGTCGCGGTTCCGAAATCGACGACGATACACGGTGCCCCATATTTATGTACGGCCGCCACCGCATCAACGATTCGATCTGCGCCGACGTCCGACGCGGGCTCGTACAAGA
>DATFRK010000211.1:0-3855 GCA_035263325.1 Pyrinomonadaceae bacterium
AACGTTTCCAGATCTTCAATTAGTCGCCCCCTGGCGCGCGCGTCTGTTTCCCAATCATGAGTGGGTTCTGCTGCTCGTGTTGTTGTTTGAATGCCTGATATTTGGTCTGACTGGTGACAACTTTCTCACTGCTTCTAACGCGTTTGAGATAACCCGGTTGAGTGTCGAGATCGGGTTGTTGGCACTGGCGCTGACTCCAATCATCATCACCGGCGGCATCGATCTTTCGGTGGGCTCAATGATGGGCCTGGCCGCGGTGGTGTTGGGGGCGTTGTGGCGCGATGCACACTGGCCCATGATTGTGGCGGTGGGCTTTGCGTTGTTACTTGGTCTACTCGGCGGCGGGTTGAACGGGGTGTTGATTACGCGGCTGGGGTTACCGCCGCTGATTGTTACCCTCGGCACCTTTTCGCTCTTTCGCGGCGTGGCGGAAGGACTGACCCGCGGGATTGAGAACTACTCGGGGTTCTCAGCGCGCTTCCTTTTCTTAGGCCAGGGGTACGTCGCCGGTACCATACCAACACAGTTGTTGATCCTGGTGGCAGCGATCCTGGCTTGTGCCTGGTGGTTGCATCGGACAGCTTTTGGCCGGAGTCTTTACGCGATCGGGTATTCGCCCGAAGGCGCGCGTTACGCAGGGATTCCCGTCGGCCGCCGGCTGTTTCTGGTCTATTTGTTGTCGGGCCTGGCCGCCAGTGCCTCCGCCGTGATCTACGTGGCCCATTTGGGCCAGGCCAAGTCTGACGCCGGCACCGGCTATGAGTTAATGGCCATCACCGCCGTGGTACTTGGCGGCGCGTCGATTTTTGGTGGCCGTGGCACTGTGCTGGGCACGGTCCTGGGACTTTTCGCAATCGTTATCCTGCAAAACGGTTTGCGTTTGAGTCGCCAACCTGCGGAACTCGCGGGAATTCTCACCGGTGTGCTGTTATTGGTGACGATCGTCCTGAACCGCATTTCATCTCTGGGACGGTCGAGTCGTGGGACCCAGGCAATCGATGAGGAGATTGAGGTGAAGAATTCGCAAGTGGCCGTCTTGAGCGGCGTGATCTTGCTGGCGGCGTTGATTGTGGCCGGCAGCAACTGGCAGTTGGCTCGTTCGCTTCGAACAGATAAGGCGGTGGTAAGTCCCACTGCGGCGAATCGCAGGATTCAAGTGGCGATGATGCCGAAAGCGAAGGGCGATCCTTACTTCGTCAGTTGTCACCAGGGAGCCGAAGAGGCGGCGAAAGAACTGGGAGTGGACCTGCTGTGGGATGGTCCAACTGATCTCGATCCGGCGAAACAGAATGAAGTAGTTGAAGCGTGGATTACTAAGGGTGTTGATGTAATCGCCGTCAGCGTGGAAAACCAGGCGGGTATTTCGACGGTACTACGCAAAGCGCGTGAAAAAGGCATCAAGGTCATAACCTGGGATGCCGATGCCGAGAAAGATGCGCGCGACTTTCTGATCAACCAGGCCACTCCGCAAGGCATCGGCTACACGTTGACTGACGAGGCCGCGCGGATAATGCACAACGAAGGCGAGTTTGCAGTGATCACGGCTTCGTTGAGTGCGGCTAACCAGAACGAGTGGATCAAAAACATTCGGGCGCGTTTGGCCGAGAAATATCCCCAGATGAAACTGGTGGCGATTCAACCGAGCGAAGGCGATCGCGACCGGGCATTTTCCGAAACACAGACGGTTCTGAAAGTGAACCCGCAAGTCAAAGTGATTATGGCAATCGCGGCGCCGGCCGTTCCCGGAGCCGCTGAAGCTGTCAAGCAAGCCGGACGGACAGACGTGAAAGTCACTGGCCTGTCGTTGCCAAACATGAACAAGCCTTATGTGAAGTCGGGCGTGGTGGAGAGTGTGGTGTTGTGGAATACGACGGATCTTGGCTATCTGACAGTTTATGCGGCTGACGCACTTAGTAAAGGAGAGTTGAAGCGGGGCGATCATGAGCTTAGCGCTGGTCGGCTGGGCAAGATTCAGGTGGTGGATGACGAAGTGCGACTCGGCGCTCCGTTTGTTTTTAATAAAGAAAATATCGATCGCTTCAACTTCTGAGCTATCCGCAGATTACGCAGATTACACAGAGTCGGAGCAAAACAGTTCAGTTGAGTTCTTGTTGTTGCGCTTTTTATGCAGTCGAGAGACGGTAGCGTCCAAAAAATCTAAACCAAACGGATTACTCGGCAGGAATCATGCATTGGTGAGAACGGATCGTAACCGTGATCGCTCAACCAAACTGATTAATACCTTCGGCGTAATCTGCGTAATCTGTGGATAAAAACATGAAGCAAGCAATTATCAAAGAGGTGCGCGCGTTCGTAATCGCGCCCGGTGAAATGGGCGCCGACTATCACAATCAGCATGGCAGTCATTGGATTATCGATCTCCCAATCGCTAATCCGATGTCAGTCTACGAAGAGTACAAAGCCAAACGCACTAGCTGGGGTATCAACGCTCTGGGGACGGTTGTGGTCCAGGTAGAGCTAAGTGACGGCACAGTCGGAGTCGGCTGCAGTATTGGCGGTGAACCGGCTTGCTACATTATCGAAAATCACCTCAGTCGCTTTGTTGAAGGACAGAATCCCCGCAACGTCGAACTGATCTGGGACCAGATGTGGCGCGCGACGATGCCGTACGGACGCAAGGGTCTGACTATCCAGGCGATCAGCGCGGTTGACCTGGCTATCTGGGACTGCCTCGGTAAACTGCGCGGCGAACCGGTCTACGCTTTGATTGGTGGTAAGACAAAAGAGAAGTTGCCGGTCTACGCCACCACCTCGAGACCGGACATTGCCAGGCATTGGGGTTTCAACGGCGCCAAGATCCCCTGTCGCTATGGTCCAGCAGATGGGACTGAAGGACTGAAAAAGAACATCGCTGTCATGGCTGACGCACGTGCGGAGGTTGGTCCTGATTTTCCACTGCGGCTTGATTGCTACATGGCCTTGACGGTGCCTTACGCGATTCAACTGGCGAAGGCCCTGGCGCCTTACGATCTCCTGTGGATTGAAGAGTGTTTGCCGCCGGATGACTATGACGGTTACGCAGCGTTGAAAGCTGCGTTGACGGGCACTTGTTTGGTGACCACTGGCGAACACGAATATACGCGCTACGGTTTTCGCGAATTGATCGCGCGCAGGTGTGCGGACATTCTGCAGCCGGATATTAACTGGGTCGGCGGATTGACTGAGGCCCGGCGGATCGTCGCGATGGCCGCGGCCTACGACATCCCGGTGATTCCGCATGGTTCGAGTGTGTTCTCGTATCACATGCAGTACGCGTTCACTAACTGCCCGATTGCTGAGTTTCTGGTGATGAGTCCGCAGGCAGATGAATTGGTGCCGCTGTTTGGTGAATTGTTCAAGAATGAGCCACTGCCGCGAGATGGCTACGTTGAACTTACTGATGAACCAGGCTGGGGAGTGGAGTTGAATGACAAGCTCGATCTTGTGAGGCCATATGCGAGCAGGCAGAAAGTGTCGGTGGCTGAGGTCGTAGGCCGGCAATAGCTGCCACGGCTTTGCGCCGTGGAGATTCACGGTTGCTGCTAGGGAAAGTGCTCTGAGCGAAGAGATGCCACGGGCCTTGCGCCGTGGAGATTCACGTTCACGGTTCGTTCGAGACTCAAGGGCTCGTAGTTGATCCAGTTTCTTAGCAGTGAGCGTAAGGGACCACGGCGCAAGGCCGTGGCATTGCAAAGTAAGCGAGCGCTAATTTCTAGCTGTGAGCGTAAGGGACCACGGCGCAAGGCCGTGGCATTGCAAAGTAAGCGAGCGCTAATTTCTAGCTGTGAGCGTAAGGGACCACGGCGCAAGGCCGTGGCATAACCAGTGGACAATTTTAGGATAGAGATTTAGATG
>DATFRK010000212.1:0-8139 GCA_035263325.1 Pyrinomonadaceae bacterium
ACTCGCATTTGCCCAGGCAAACAAGAACACCTGGGGTAAGGGTGACTACGAAGATTGCATGACCGGGGTTGATGCCATGATTGCCAGTGGCGTCGCCGACCCCGATCGGCTCGGTGCTTTTGGCTGGTCCTATGGTGGCTATATGACGTTCTGGATCCTGACCCAAACTGATCGCTTCAAAGCAGTGTCGCCGGGCGCGGGATTGACGAACATCTACTCGATGTATTCGCAGAACGACATTCAGCGCTACCTGCGTTGGTTCTATTCCGACAAATCGCCCTGGGATGCCACCGAACTATACTGGGATCGATCGCCAATGAAGTATGTGAACAACGTGAAGACTCCCACGATGATCATGCACGGCCAGGTAGACACACGGGTCCCGATTGCGCAGGCGCAGGAGTTCTACATGGCGCTGAAGGAGCGTAAGGTGCCGGTGGAGTTTGTGGTCTACCCGCGAGAGAATCACGGTTTTACTGAACCACGGCACCAGATGGATCGCGTACGCCGCTACGTGCAGTTCTTTGCTAAGTATCTCGGCTCCACGGTCGTAACTGAGCCAACCGAGTGAGGGATATCTCAGGACGTTCGTGCCGCTCAGTGAGCGTGCACGTCTGCCGGTAGAATCCCACCAGCGGGAGTTGGTGGATAGTACAGTCTTTTCTGCAACAAGCGCTAACTGTCGTCGCAAATACCACCAACGGGAGTTGGTGGATAGTTCAAGTCCTTTCTACAAAGCGAGACGGACAATCGCCACTGCGCAGACTGCGAAACTAGAATTGCTAAAGACTCATATCGCGGACGCAGGATTCTTTTTCAGGCCATCGCTGTGGAAAGGACTTGAACCATCCACCAACTGCCGTTGGTGGTATTTATCAAACAGAGACAGGCTTTGTTGGTAGAAAGGACTTGAACCATCCACCAACTGCCGTTGGTGGTATTTAGGATGGACCCACTCGTCATAGGGCCTTAGGCTACCGCGACGCGTGAGACGTCGATCCCACCAAACCACGATCATCATTAGAAACCCGGAGCCGATGACGAGTGTTACGAACATGTCGATTGGATCAGTAAACATGGCGCTATTCCTCTCGTTGTGGTTGGGGCATCATCAGGATACAAGGGTGAGAGGCCGCGGGGTATTGCCTACTAGTTCTTTCAACTTGTACTTTGGGGCAGTATCCTATCGATTATGAGTGAAGCCCAGGTCGAGTCGAGCAATCCGGCAGTTGACTGCGCTACCTGGGTAGACCAGCACGGCGATTACCTTTTTCGGTTTGCGGTTTTTAGGTTGCGCGACCGCACGGCGGCTGAGGATGTAGTGCAGGAAACGTTTCTGGCTGCGCTCAGGAGCTACGAGAAATTCGCCGGTCGCGGTTCGGAACGCACCTGGCTCGTAGGCATTTTGAAACATAAGATCATTGATCACTTTCGGCGCACTTCACGGGAGGCGCCGCTCGCGGAAGACGCGGCGGAGGGGCCTGTACATGAGGAGTTTTTCCAAAGATCCGGGCAATGGATCGGGCACTGGGATGGCGCTCACGCCCCCACGGATTGGCAGGCGACGCCGTCTGATCTGATCGAGCGTAATGATTTTTGGAAAGTATTCCATGATTGCCTGGCGCCGTTACCTAAACGGACGGCCAGTGCTTTTACGTTGCGCGAAGTTGATGGACTTAAGAGTGAGGAAATCTGTGAGCTGTTGAGTATTTCGGTGAATAATCTATGGGTAATGTTGCACCGAGCGCGGCTGCATTTGCGTAACTGTCTCGAGACCAACTGGTTCAAGCACTCGGCGAGGTAGGGCTGTGAAGACTTACCACAACCTGAAGCAAAAGATGCGGGCGTGGTTTATCCACCAGCTACCGCCATGTGAAGCCATCGTCGAGAAGATCTCGCAATCGATGGAGCAGAAGCTGACTCTGCGTGAGCGAATCGATCTCAAACTGCACCTCTGGATATGCGCCTGGTGTCACTGGTATTTCAACGATCTGAATCTCATCCGCGACGCCGCCAGTTCTAAAACTGCGAGTGACCCATACCCGGTTTCTGGTCCTACCCTCTCTGCCGCAGTCCGCGAACGGATCAAACGCCAACTCACTGGCGGAAACTAATTGTCACGCCTCTCGCCATTTGCTCCTTCGCCGATGGCTTACAAAAACTCCTGAAAATTGAAAGGGCTTCCAACTTTTCGGCGGCAGGAATCTTTTCTGTGTACCTGTAAGGAATGGTCTCGCAGGACGACTAACAGCTGTTAGGTTGGCAATTCTAGGATGGAGGATAGGTGAGGTTTATGTCTCGAAAATCGTTATTGGTTCTAATTGTGGTTATCGCTGTAGCGGGAGCCTGGTATGCGTTTCGGCCAGAGCGGCTATTCATCGATCAAAGAGTAAACGAAGCATTTCCCACAGCCGCGACTGCAAGTAGCAAGATTAGTTCGGGTCAGTTTCACAGCAATGCTCACGAAACTAAAGGTACGGTAACAATCTTTCAACTCGAAGGAGGCCAAAAGATTCTCCGACTAACAAATTTCACGACTTCGAATGGACCAGACGTGCGTGTGTATCTAGTCGCCGCAGCTGATGCCCGGGACAACGCTACAGTCACGCATGCAGACGTCGTCGATATCGGAACGCTCAAGGGAAACGTCGGCGACCAGAACTACGACCTGCCGGCTAACACCGATTTGACCAAATATCGTGCCGTCACGATCTGGTGCAAGCGCTTTAGCGTCAACTTTGGTACTGCGCCGTTGATGAGTGATTCAATGCAGTCGATGATCCGGCGTTAGGTCAGACTGCATGCAAGCAATTTTCTGAGAAGGTGGCTCGGGTCAGTTGTGCTGTTTCTGTTAGGTTTGTCGGTGCGCGCCTGGGTGTAGAATAACTCGCTACCCAACCGATAGTCGACTGAGAGAATTACTCTATGACTGACCAGCCACTCTTCATTCCGGTAATCCTGGGCACCGTGCGCAAGGGTCGCGCCAGCGAAAACGTGGCCAGGTTTGTTTACGACGAAGTGCAGAAGCGTGAGGGCGTGGAAACTGAGTTGATTGACCTTTGTGACCTCAACTTACCCAACAACGATGCCGGCGAACAGATTAAAGACCCGAACTTTTCCGCAGCCTGCGAACGCGCTGATGGTCTGGTGTTGGTCGTGCCGGAATATAACCGTGGCTATCCGGGAATGCTGAAGCATGCGCTCGATTCAAATCTGAAGGAATACATTCACAAGGCGGTGGGCATTTGCGGAGTTTCCGCCGGCAGTTTTGGCGGCGCGCGGGTGATCGAAAACTTGCTGCCGGTGTTGCGCGAACTTGGCCTGGTGACAATTTTTTGGGACGGCAATTTCTCCGGAGCCCAGAAGCTGTTTGCTGCCGACGGAAGTATGCTGGACCACGCCACCCACATAAAACGAATGGACCAGTTCCTGGGAGAACTGATTTGGATGAGCAAGGTGCTTCGCTACGGTAGGCAGAATGTTTCGCTCTGAACCATGAAGATTCTTTCACTTAACGTTGGCTTACCACGATTAGTAGCCCGTAATGAAGAACCTGTTTCCACTGGTATTTTCAAGCAACCTGTCGCCGGACGCGTCCGTTTGCGAACCTTGAATCTGGATGGTGATCGCCAGGCTGATCTGTCAGTCCATGGTGGACCATACAAAGCCGTCTATGTCTATCCTTCGGAGCACTACGACTTTTGGAAAGGCGAACTACCAGGAATGGACTTGCCGTGGGGGATGTTCGGCGAGAACTTCACCAGCACCGGTTTTAGCGAAACAGCAGTCAACATCGGCGACAAGTTTCGGGTCGGCACAGCCGAAGTGATGGTTACGCAACCGCGCCTGCCCTGTTACAAACTTGGTATCCGCTTTGGTCGGGCTGACATGATTAAGAGATTTCTCGCGAGCGAGCGCACCGGGTTCTACTTGTCCGTCTTACAGGAAGGCGAAGTGGGCGCGGGAGATGCCTTCGAACTCTTACATAACGATTTGCACCAGGTGACGGTAACTGACATCGTGCGATTGTATACAACTGAGAAGAACAACAGCGAACTGCTGCGGCGAGCGATCGCGGTGGCAGCGCTGCCGGAAAGTTGGCGCGGGTATTTTCAAGATCACCTCGACAAACTGCCCAAATGAGAGGAGGCCTGATGGCGTCGCCGAAATTGATTTGCCCGAGTTGCGGTGCGGAAATGAATCACCACGCCTTGAAGGTCGATTACGGTGAAGACCAGCCTGATGAAGCTGAGCTGGTGGTGTATGGCGGTTCACTAAAGGAAGTGCACACGTGTCCACACTGTGGACACATCGAACTGCGAAAAGGTTAATAACCTCGCGCAGTTTAGTGTGATCAGTTCTTCTAGTAACTATTCGGGTTGTTTCTTACGCGGAAGTTTGTCCTCGCGCATGGCAGTGTTGTAAAGAAACGCGGCCATGATCGTCGCCGCCTGCTTCAGGTCGTCGCCCTGGATGCGATCAAACACATCCTGATTTGAGTGATGAGTACGGGTGTCGTATTCGATTTCGTCCTGGATAAACTGAAAGCCGGGCAGTCCAATAGCGTCGAACGACAAATGGTCTGTACCGCCGGTGTTTGAGGCAGTTAAAGTTGACGCTCCGAGGTCGCGAAACGGCTGCAGCCATTCGCGAAAGATCGGTCGCACTGCTTCGTTGCCTTGCAGGTAAACGCCGCGAATCTTGCCGGTGCCGTTGTCAAGATTGTAGTAGGCAGACAATTTGTCGTACTCCGCACCGCGCTTGATCTTCCTGGCAGTACCGCCTTGGACCAGGCGCATAAAGCTGGCATCTTTCGAATCGTCTACCGGCTCGCCCAGGTGTTGCTTCACATACGCCTGCGATCCAAACAAGCCCTGCTCCTCGCCACTCCACAAGCCGATACGAATTGTGCGTCGTGGCTTCAGACCCAGTGCCTGGATAATGCGCACCGCTTCCAAGGCCACGGCCACGCCAGCGCCGTTGTCAGTGGCGCCAGTGCCGGAATGCCAGGAGTCCATATGGCCACCAACCATCACCAGTTCATCTGCTTTGTCCGTACCCGGAATCTCCGCCACGGTGTTGTAGGCCATCAAGTCGGGGTTGGAAAACTGAACCTCGAGCGCGATTTTCATCTGCAACTTCTCACCCGCCTGAATCATTCGCACGAGGCGATTGTATTGTTCTGCCGAGAGCACAAGTTGCGGCACGACTGGACCGATATTGGCGTCGTATGGTTGTGGCCCGCCGAAGAAGAGGCTCCGGATCGTTGCGATGGGCGAGGACGAGTCCAATTCTTTAGGCACAACGGCGCCATCGACAAAGATCGTTCCTCCGTCGCCTTCACTCGGGTAGATCAGCAAAGCCGCTCCCTCGTTGCTGACGAACTGTAGTGCCTGGGCGGCGAAGATTCGAGCTCGGATAAACTCCTGGATGCGTGGATTGGCTAGCTGGGCCGTCGGGCTCGCCGCACTTGGATCGCCGGCATTTGCAAGTGAGAGCAGATCTTTTTCTGTCAACCGAGTGCCCTGGGCTTCAAAATGCGCCTGCACGTCGCGCATAGGGCCGGCCAGGACAATCTTTCCCCGCAAGTTACCTTTGAATTGCGCCAGGCCGGCCTGGTCCTTCGCGTCAAGCAACACGACGTCAGCACTCGGGATGTTGGCACCAGGTGACCAGGCCTTCGGATAGGCGATGAGTGGTATGCCCTGCGGCGCGATCACCTCCGCCGAAAAACTCTTCAAGGCCCAACCGCGCCCGAAAGGTCCCCACGACTCAAGATGAGCATTTTGCAAGCCCCACTTGGTTAGCTGGTCGCGCGTCCATTCATTGGCGCGCTTCATGTTGGGCGAGCCGGTAAGTCGTGGTCCAATCACGTCGGAAAGGTAGCTTAGCGTCGGCATGACTTGCGAACGGTTCAGTCCCTCGTCTTTTATGCGGACGATAGGATCGTTCGGATCAGGCGTAGGCGTCGGTCGCGCGCCAGCCTGGCCGCCGTTTTGCGCGGGTTGTTGGGCAGTGAGGGAAACGGGGACGAACAGTAAGACAATTAGTAGTAGAGCCAGACGATACATGACGTTGGTTTCTCCTTGGAGGGCTTCTGCGGCGGTGATATTACCAAATTGGCGGGAAACTGTGATGGTCTGAGAGTTCATTGAGATTGAAGGGTTAATTTGGTCTTTGCTGCGGTAGGAGCAAGATGTTTATAGCTATCGGTCCGTTATAATTTTGTCGCTCCGGTAGGAGCGACAGGTGGTTGAATTGGAATAGAGAGATCACTTGGCGCGCCTACCGAAGCGCGAATTGGTTGTGACCTGGGGTTATAAACATGGCGCTCCTGGCGGAGCGAGGGAATCTTGAGGCGATGGCTAGGGACATCGCGCTGCTACTGGGCTGTGATCTTCCCAGGGCCCCAGAGCGCGCGTCCAGGCTTCGCGCCGGTGTGGTTACCTTCCTTGAGTACCTGCAGACCATTCACAAAGACATCCCTGACGCCGACCGAGTATTGATGAGGTTCGGGGAATGTTGCCTTATCCGCGATCGTAGCGGGATCAAAAATGACTACGTCAGCGAACATGCCAGGCTTGAGAAAACCACGGTGGTCCAAGCCCAGGTTGGTTGCCGGCAAACCGCTGAGTCGACGCACTGCTTCAGCTAGCGAGATCACTTTCTCGTCCCGTACGTATTTGCCGAGTAGACGAGCGAAGTTGCCATAGGTGCGCGGATGAGTTGAAGACTTCAGGAATACGCCCTCGGCAGCAATCGAAGCGGCGTCTGAACCAAACGAAACCCAGGGCTGGCGAATCTGCTTCTTGATATTGTCTTCGCTCATCAGGAAATAGATCGTGCCGATGCGCGAACGGTCTTCGAGAACGAGATCCATGATTGTCTCGACGGGATCTTTGCCGCGCATCTTAGCCACCTCGGCCAGTGTCTTTCCGGTAAGTGGCTTAAGCTTTTCCGATTTGAAACTAGCCAACAGGATGCGGTCGGGTGAGCCGGCGAGCAGATAAAGATTTTCCCACTCAGTCGTAGGTGTACGAACGGCCTCGGCGATCTTCTGACGCGTCGCCGGATCTTGCAGTCGTTTATAAGCGGCCTCGCGTCCACCATCGAAGACCCACGGCGGCATGGAAGCGTCGAGACCAGTACCACCAGCGGGATAGGTGTACATGTCGGCGGTGATTTGTACACCCTGGCGCCGCGCGTCTTCGATCATCTTAATTACCTGGTCCATCTTGGGCCAGTTTGCCTCACCTGAGGCCTTGAGGTGATAAATCTCAGCCGGCAGACCGGCTTCACGACTGATGCGAATCGTTTCCTCGACTGCCTCGATTAGCTTGTCGCCCTCACTACGCATGTGGGCTGTGTACTTTCCTTTGTATTTGGCCGCTACTTTGCACAGTTCGATCAGTTCATCAGTCTTGGCAAAAAATGCCGGCGGATAGATCAAGGCCGTCGTGATACCTAAGGCGCCGGCTTCCATCTCTTTTCTTACCAACTCGCGCATCTGGTCGAGTTGTGCCGGGGTCGGTGGTTTGTCTTCCAGGCCGATAACGTATTCGCGAATGGTGGGCGCGCCGATGAACGAGGCAACGTTTTGCGAGATGCCTCGCTTCTCCAGGTAGTTGAGATATTCAGCTAACGTGGTCCACTCGACGTCGTACTTCACATCGCCCTGGGACTCCCGTATCCGCCGCTTCATTTGCTCGTTGAGCGGTCCGTAAGAGCCTTCGCCAAATATCTGCGTCGTCACTCCTTCTTTGAGTTCACTTAACGAACGAGGGTCAACAATCAGGGAAGTCTCGGAGTGCGACAACATGTTGATAAACCCTGGGGCTACGGCAAGACCTTGGGCATCGACGATGTTGGCGGCAGTGGCGCGACTCAGGTTGCCAATGGCCGTAATGCGATCGCCCTTGATGCCGACGTCTGCTTTTACCCCCGGCTGGCCAGTTCCGTCATAGACGGTGCCGTTTCTGATGATGACGTCGAAGGATTGCGCCTGGTGGTGGCGGCTGGGCCCTTGCGCAACCGCCATGAACGACAGCGTCAGGATCAATACGAGTGAGAAGAATTTTTGTAACTTCATTTTCAATGCTCAACCTATCTGCTAACTCAACTAACCAAGCCGCTTACCCC
>DATFRK010000213.1:0-5368 GCA_035263325.1 Pyrinomonadaceae bacterium
AATGCCGGCTTCACCACGGCCTTGACTGCTCCTCGGAGCGGGATCTGGATGGGCCAATCAGCCTTAATCAATCTTGCCGGTGAGACAACCCAGCAAATGATTGTGCGCTCACCAGTGGCCATGCACGTTGGCTTCACTCCATTGCGTGGAACTTATCCCGGTTCTTTGATGGGCGTCTTCGCCTCGTTGCGACAGATGTTGTTCGACGCCCAGCGCTATCGCGACTCGCTGGCGCTCTATGACAAAGCGCCGCGTGGCACGCGCCGTCCAGAAGCAGACAAGTCTTTGGCCGCACTTATTCCCGCACTCGAAGGCAAGATGCCCGTCGTCTTTCACGTGGATCGCGAACGGGAGATCGAGCGGGCGCTGGATCTCGCGAACGAATTTAAGTTGAAGGCGATCATCGCCGGCGGTCGTGAAGCAGCCCGCCTCTCCGCGCGGCTGGCAAAAGAGAATGTGCCAGTTCTGCTTTCTCTCGATCTGCCTCGCCGCACCACCGCCGCGTTACCCGAGGCTGATCCTGAGCCGCTGCGAGTATTGCGCGAACGAGTTGAGGCCCAGAAAACTGCCGGCCAACTGGTCAAAGCCAGGGTCCGTTTCGGCTTCGAATCAGGCGCACTAACCAACATTTCTGAGGTGTTCGTCAACGCTTCGCACGAGATTGAAAATGGATTGGCGGCGGAGGATGCACTGCGAGCGTTCACCATCTGGCCGGCTGAGATACTCGGGGTGGCGAATCAACTAGGCTCCATCGAGACAGGCAAAATCGCAAATCTTACTGTGTTCCGCGGGGATCTTTTCGATCGCAACAGCCGAGTGGCCCACGTCTTTATCGACGGCCGGCCGATCGATCTAAGAACGACGCCAACACCTGCTCCTCCTCGCACCAATCTGACTGGCGCCTGGACGCTCAGTGTCAACCTGGGTGGAAACCCGATCGTCTCGACCCTGACCTTGCAACAAGAAGGAGAAAGTTTGAAGGGTTCTCTTCAGGGACCATTGGGAACTGGAGACATTGCCAACGGTTCTGTCTCTGCCGGTCAGGTGAAGTTCACGGCCACGGTGAACGTTGACGGGCAAACGAAGGAAGCTACCTTCGCTGGCGCCCCGAGCGGTAGCGAGATCCGGGGAACGGTGACGATCGAAGGTCATGCTCCCGGCTCATTCACAGCCACTCGTTCCAATCAGCCTAACTGAGTTCTGTCATTAGATTCATACTTAATCCGGAGTAAACCCATGAACCGAATCATCACCAGGGTATTGCTACTATCGCTACTCGCCACCTTGCCAGTCACGGTGACCAGGACCCAGACATTAGGAGGCCCGTCGGCCGATACGCCATTCGCCTTAACACCGCAAGGCGGGGAGACGCTCATCCGCAACGCTACCGTGCTGACCATCACTAAGGGAGTCTTACAAAATGCGGATGTGCTAATTCGCAACGGCAAGATCGCCGGCGTTGGCAAGAATCTTAACGCGTCAGCGAACGCGCGCATCATCGATGCCACCGGAAAGTACGTGATGCCCGGTATCATCGATTGTCACTCGCACTCGATGCTCGACACGATCAACGAAGGGACGTTGGCCGTGACCTCAATGGCCCACACGCGTGATGTACTCGATCCTACCGACGTCAATATTTATCGGGAGCTTGCTGGTGGAGTGACAACGCTCAATTTGTTGCACGGTTCAGCCAATCCGATTGGCGGTCTGAATACGGTGGTGAAACTGAAGTATGGAAAATCCGCGGCGGAATTTATTTTTCCGGGAGCCATGCCGGGGATCAAGTTTGCCTTAGGTGAGAACGTCAAGCGATCCAGTACGCCAAACCAGCCAGGCGTCACGCGCCGGTATCCCAACACTCGCATGGGTGTTGAAGAAACAATTCGCGATGCTTTTACTCGGGCTCGCGACTACAAGAGAGGTTGGGACGAATATCGCGCTAAGGTTGCCCATGGCGAAAAAAACCTGGTAGCGCCGCGACGTGATCTGCAGCTCGAACCTTTGGTTGAAGTGTTAGAAGGAAAACGCTACGTTCATTCGCACTGCTATCGAGCCGATGAGATTCTCATGCTGCTCAACCTGGCCGATGAGTTTGGCTTCAAAATCAAAACGCTACAACACGTTTTAGAAGGCTATAAGGTGGCCAGGGAGATTGCCGCCCATGGAGCGGGCGCATCCATTTTTGCCGACTCCTGGGCCTACAAAATCGAAGCCTACGATGCTATTCCCTACAACGCAGCGATCATGACGCGGGCCGGCGTAGTGGTATCCATGAACTCCGACTCCGATGAACGGGCGCGCCGGCTAAACATCGAAGCTGCTAAAGCGATGCGTTACGGAGATCTGACTGAGGAGCAATCGCTCAAACTCATCACCATCAACCCGGCTATTCAACTTGGGATCCAGGATCGAGTTGGCTCAATCGAAGTTGGCAAGGACGCTGACCTGGCAATCTGGAATGGTCATCCCTTTAGCGTTTACGCGCGCGTCGACCAGACCCTTATCGACGGCGATGTCTATTTTGATCGCACTCAGGACTTGGCCCGTCGCGCAGATCTGGCGAAGGAGCGCGCCATGCTCGAACAGGCGGACGTAAACAAGCCAGCCACGCAAGGTCAATCTCCGCAAGCGCCCCGACGTCGTCCTCGTACCAACGAAGGCGGCGACGACCAGTGGGAAGGAGAAAGGCCATGAAGAGACGAGACGGGGTGAAGGGGAGACGGCGACACATGTTGAAGCTTTCGTTGGGATTGAGTTTGACGATGGCGCTGTTCGCGATTTCAGGGATGGCACAACAGATTGGTAATCCAACTACTCAGGACGGCGTCTTACCGCAGCGCGGTGTTTTCGCCATTCGCAATGCGCGCATTGTTACCGTCAGTGGTGACGATATTGAAAACGGAACTGTTGTCATTCGCGACGGCAAAATTGCAGCGGTCGGTGCGAATGTCAGTGTTCCCTCAGGTGCGCAAGAAATTGATGCGCGCGGCATGTCAGTCTATCCGGGAATGATTGACGCTGGTACCAGCATGGGCTTGGTCGAAGTTCCGCAGGGAGCTAATGGCACTGTAGACACCGCTGAGGTTGGCGATCTAAATCCCAATGCGAAGGCGGCGGTCGCAATTAACCCGCACAGCGCGCACATCGCGGTGACGCGAGTTGATGGGATCACAAACGTCTTGAGTTCACCGCAAGGCGGGCTCATTTCCGGCCAGGCTGCCTTCATCAACTTGCTGGGCACGTCGCCGAAGGAGATGGATGTGGTGCCGGCCGTTGCCCTGGTAATCAACTACCCGCGCGTCGGCGGCGGGGGTGGTGGTGGTTTCGGCGGATTCCAACAGCAACTGGCCAATCTTAGCGAGACCCTGGCGGCCAACGAACGTCAGTTGGAGCAGATCCGCAAGCTGTTGCGCGAAGGCGAGGCCTACGGTCGGGCTCAAGATGCGTACGCCAGGGATCAGTCACTGCCGCGACCTGATCGCGACGTAGTGCTGGAATCACTGGTTCCTTACGTGCGTGGCGAACGTCCTGTCATTTTTCGCGCGGAACGTGAGGCAGAAATTCGTGGCGCACTCAAGTTTGCCGATGAGCTGAAACTGAAGCCCATTATTCTTGGCGGCAATGACGCCTGGAAAGTTGCGAGCCTGCTAAAGGAAAAGAATGTGCCCGTTATTCTCACCGGTGTTTTGGATCTGCCGGCTCGGGAAGACGATTACTACGACTCACTCTACGAGGCTCCCGCCAAACTTCAACAGGCCGGGGTTCGTTTCTGTATCTCCACTGGTGATCCTGGTCCCGAAGTTCGCGACTTACCGTACTTCGCCGGCATGGCTGCGGCGTACGGCTTGTCGAAGGCAGATGCGCTCAAGGCAGTTACCCTTTACCCCGCGCAAATCATGAATGTTGCCGATCGCCTTGGCTCGATCGAAGTTGGCAAGATGGCGAACCTGGTCGTGATGGACGGCGACATGTTGGAGGCTCGTAGTCACGTGCGGTACTTGTTCATCGACGGCCGCGAGGTACCCTTGACCAGTCGCCACACGGAATTGAACGACGCGTTCAAGAACCGCAAGTAACTTTGGAGTGCGGCGACTCGTCAGTGCTTTGTGATCGCGTCTTTGGACCCACAAGTCAGATCACAAAGCGACGACAGGTCGCCGCACTCCAAATTGCTCCACTCCCAAACTGTTAAGGAGGGTTCCCCTTTGTTTAGAAATATTCTCGCTGCCTTCGTGCGCGCCACTCTGCTCGCAGCAGTGGCGCTTCTGTTTTCTGGGGTTGTCTACTCGCAAACCAAACTATTGCGCTTCCCGGATATCCGCGGTGACCGAGTAGTCTTTACTTACGGCGGCGACCTTTGGACGGCACCTTCGTCCGGCGGTACGGCGACTCACCTCACCTCACATCCCGGCCTGGAAGTGTTTGCCAAATTCTCGCCAGACGGAAAGTGGATAGCGTTTACCGGCCAGTACGATGGCGACGAACAGGTTTACGTAATTCCGGCGACTGGTGGCGAACCACGCCAGCTGACTTTCTATCCTGCTCGCGGTCCACTCGCCCCACGTTGGGGTTGGGACAACCAGGTATTCGGTTGGAGTAAAGATGGTCAACGGATCATCTTCCGTTCACTCAGAGATTCGTGGTCACTGCCGATTGCACGCCTTTATTCCGTCTCAGTTGACGGTGGTCCAGCAGAAGCCTTGCCGATGCCGACTGCCGGCTCCGGTGATTATTCTCCCGGTGGCTCCGAGATTGTCTATTCACCTCAGTCACGCGACTTCCGTTCAGAAAAACGTTATGGCGGTGGTCAGGCAAACGCCCTTTATATCTTTGATCTTAAAACCAACGGCGCGAAGCGCATCACCGAAGGACCACGCGCCACTCGCGATGCGATGTGGATCGGCGACACCATCTTTTACAACTCCGATCGCGACGGTCACTTCAATCTCTATGCTTATTCAGTTGCTTCCGGCAAGACTACCCAGGTCACTCGGAGCACTGAGTGGGACGTGCGTTGGCCCAGTTCCGACAACGAAGGCGAGATCGTCTACGAGTTGGATGGCGAGTTACAGGTGCTGGACGCCAGGAGCCGCAAGAGCACCCATATCTCGATCAACGTTCCTGACGAAGGATTGGCGCGCCGGCCGAGTCGCGTGGCCGCGGGAAATCTAATTGAGTCATTCGATCTCAGTCCCAAGGGTGAGCGAGTGGTATTTTCCGCGCGCGGCGATATTTTCAGTGCACCCATCGAAAAAGGCCCAACCCGTAATCTGACTCACTCCTCTTCCGCGCATGACAAGTGGCCCAGTTGGTCGCCCGATGGCACCCAGATCGCTTTTATTTCGGACTTGTCCGGTGAAGAGGA
>DATFRK010000214.1:0-3703 GCA_035263325.1 Pyrinomonadaceae bacterium
CTTGAGGGCGCTGAGAGACTTATTGAGTAAGGGGTTTCCGGCCTGCGATTCCACTGGCAGGAATTCATCCTCCATGGCGGTGATGATGTCCTGGATGCGTTTGAAATCTTTTGTCTCGCGGAAACCGACGTTTTGGCCCAACCCGAGGTAACGCAGATCAAGAAACTGTTCCGCTTTTCCGGGTGGTGCAGGTGGCGGATCGTTTAGCAGATCCCACTTGAGTGGATTGGTATCTTGGTAAGTTTGATCGAAGAAGCGACCGGTGATCTGAATATCAACCGTCTTGCGTCCGGCTTTGTCGACGTAAGCGAGGCCGATGGTATCGATGTAGATGATGCCGAGATCTTTGTCGAGTTTGTAGGAGACGCCGACTGACTTAGTTGTGAGATTCACCGTCAGGATCAGGTTGTCGAAACTGATCTGATTGAGTACGTCCCAGGGCGCTGATAGTTGAAAGCCGAGATTGGGATCAACCAGATTCACCAGGTACTCGACGATGCCGCCGAAAGTGACGCCGCCGAGGTTTGCTTTGAGAATGCGGTCGCCTGTCTTGGGGTCCTTACTGAAGGCGCAGGTAAGACTGAGAGTCTGATATTGAACAATGAAGGTGAGCGTTTTGTTGCCTTGAATGTCAAAGCTGTAGATCACGCCGACGCTGAAGGCGTTGATCATTAGAGAGCCACGGACGAATCCGGAGTATTTGCGCACGCCGTTGGGCGGTGGACCGGGCGATTGCAATGACAGTTCTGCTTCAAGCGTTAGATTGAAGAAGTCGTCGAAGACAAATGGCCACTGCAACACACCGTCGAAAGAGAACTCCTCGGTTTTGGTATTGAACGATACTGATAGACGCTGCAGCGATATTGCACCGAGATTGGCGGGAAGATTCGGATACTGATTGTTGCTAACACTATCGACAAAATCCTGCAGAGTTCGCCCTTGTGTGTCCGGCGCGAGTTGACCTGCGAATAGCCAGCCCTTTCCCGAGCCGGCATATCCGGCACTGACGAAGAACTCAAAGCTGGCGATCGCCACTCTGATGGTGACTGTGCCGGTGATGCTGTTTGGCGTGTAGAAAAAGGAAAAATTGGTTTCGCCAAACTCAATCAAGGGCACGGGAAAGGGCCATTTTCCGGCCAGGCCGGCGGTGAACTGTAAGGTGCGTGCTCCGGTATGAGCTTCGAACAAGAACTCTGCCAGGGCCAGGTTTAGGTCGATCTCAATGCCCGTGAACTGCTCAAATAGAGCTGCGAGTTGCAAAGGACGCTCAGGATCTAAGACCGCATAGATTGCGACATCAGCCTCTGACGGTGTGTTAATTCCGCTTAAATCCACTTCCACCAGGAGCTGCGATGCCGACTCGCCACTTCCTAGAAACAGTGTGCCGCCGACCATTGCCATAAGCGACGGCGTGCTAAACGGGGAGATGACTTGCCAGTCGACAAACAAGTCTGAAATTCCCAGTCCCAGGATCGGGGCGGACCATTTCTTTTGTGGATCGCTTGCCACCCGCAGTCCGATCATCTCGATCTTCGGCGGCAATTCAGGAATGATGGAGACAGTTACCGAGTCGAGGAAGAATCCGAGTATGTCGAGACCTGAAGGCAGGGGCAGCGTCTGACCGTTTACATAGTTAACGAGTGCTTGCAAGCCGGCTGACAGTGTGTATTTCGCTTTGTCTTCAACTTCCCCGGCAATTACCCAGGCGAAGTCACCTTGAAGAATCGGGGCGCTAAGTTTGATCGTGGGAAAGTTACCCACCTGGGTTGAGCCAACCAGTAGTAAGGTTGACGCCGCCGGCTCAAGCCCCGCGTCTATGACTCCAAATTTCAAAGCTACATTGACCACCAGCGGGATGGAGTAGTTGACAACGTCACCAGTGAGATCGAGTTGGGGATACTTATTGCTGCGGAGCGTTATTGGCCCATGGAGCGAGATTTTGCTGGAGTTGGGAAAACGACCACCAAGAGAAGCGAGTGATCCCTTGGTTAAGTCCACTAGACCGGTGAGACTAAGGCCCGGAGGATGCAGTGACTGCTCGCCGGTGGCGACCCAGAAATGAGGTTCGTTGATACGGATGTCGTTGTAAAAAGAGGGCAGCCATTTCAGCACTGGTTGAACGAACCCGAAGTACTCCGGAAACTCAGGGAAATTTGCAGCGAAAGACCAGGCGGCCGGATTGAGTGGAGTTGCATCGAGCAGCAGCAACACTTCCGCCCCGAGAACTTCCGCACTAATTTCCACCCGATACTCAATCTCCTTCGTCGCTCCCGGGAAGAGAACTGCTTTGCCAACAATCCAGACACACGGAGGTCTCTCCTGGATCAGTGCAGTTTCTGAGTCGAGTTGGGTGACGGTCAGCGATGAGAGTAAGAGAGCGCCGGCAAGTTCGCCCGCTGCCTCGAAAAGTCCGGCTCCAAGTTCGATGAACTCTTTACCGGCGGAGCCCTGCTTCGCATTGTTGAGGCAGTTGACCAGATCCGTGCAGTTAGTAATGGAGCACTGCGCCATCGTTCTTTTCCGGTTCGCTAAACAGGGTTAGCAGCGAGAGTGTGAAACAATTTCGGATTGCTAGTACCAATAAAGTCCAACTCCCACTGCACGCCTAACGTCGTGCCATCGGCGACTACTGAAACGTTGCCCTTTTCATCCTTCATCTTTTGGCCGGCCGCGTTTTTGACGACATACCAGAGATTGAGGCATACCTGTAATTTACTTTCATTGTTGAAGTACTCGCCTCCGGACTCACCACAGCAGAACCAGTGGTTATCGCCGTTCTTAAGTACATTGCTATCGATCACTCGTTTAATTGCTCGGCAATACGGGTGGGCCCAGACGAAATCGCCGCTGGCAAAAATGGCTGCCGGTTGGACCGCATTGATCCAGGCCTGGCTCGTGCTCTTAATACTGCCGTGATGGCCCAGTTTTAAGCCGTAGGCATTCAGGAACGTTGGGTCGGCGGCGCGGCGAAAATTGTCGATGATTTTCGCCTCGACACCCTCCTCTGCATCGCCAATTAAAATCACCTTCCGGTTGTGGTCGTTCCTGAAGAGAAGGCAAATGCTCAGGGGGTTCTTCTTAGAGTTTGAAGGGGTCGGGTAGTTGGCGCTGAGCAAATAGACCGCCACGTTGCCGTTGGCAAAGGTCCATGCGGGAGTCACACTGCCATCAGCGTGCACAGGGGAGTGAGCGGAAGCCGGCAGACTGTTGATATTTTGGTTTATTACGTAGTCCTTAAGTTGATCGATCAGCTTTCCGTAGGCGCCCTTCGTACCGCCATAAGTCACTTCACCAATCGTTAAGTCCTCCAGTCCATAGCTGGGATACTTCGCGTCGGCCAAAGCTATAATGCGATCGTAGTGGTCCTGGTCCGGATGGGTAATGAAGAGGTGGTCCAGGAATGGTTTTTTCTTTCCTCGGGCCTTACTTATTGCATCTATAGTATTGATCAGGTAAATGGCTGCATCGTCGATGCCAATCTTGAATTTTGTGAAAGGCTGAACACCAAAATCGATGAGCGCCAGCTGTTGCGTGGCCTGGCTATTGCCCATAATTACGAGTGTGCCATCTCCCATTCCCACATCCAGAAACTGAAAGATCATGTCAGCCATCGGAAGTTTTCCTCCGTCGTACGGTCTCTTTCTTAACTTTCTTCGTTGTGGCTGCGGGCAAAGCGTGCTGCACGGCTGAAAGCGCTGGTCCA
>DATFRK010000215.1:0-5748 GCA_035263325.1 Pyrinomonadaceae bacterium
CGCCTTGCCAGGTCAAACAGGTGGCGCGTCCTTTGTCTACTCCGTCGCCGTTCAAGGAGTAGCAACGTTCTCACAGCAAACAACGATCATTATGACCTGCTCTACCTTCCATGGCGGAGCTAGCAGGAATTCGCTAATGGCCATCGCGGTTGGTGGAGTTAACTAGGTGTGTTCCCGGAGGAGTGGAACATGCGTAGCGGCGTGTCCCACTCCAATTTCAACTCGTGGCGACGATGGTAATCTTTTTTTCGTCGGCAAAGCGGATCATTTCAGCGGCGTCAAACATCAAGGTCTTACCGGCAGTGATACATAAACAGGTAGCACCAGCTTCCACCATCGTTGCTAAAGTTGGCACACCCACTACCGGTACATCGAAGCGCATGTCCTGATTTGGCTTCGCGAGTTTCACTACTGTTAACCCTCGCTTCACGAGGTTACCGGCGCGACGGATAGTTTCATCGGTTCCTTCCATTGCTTCTATCGCCACGCAAGCTTTGCCACGCACCACAATCGTCTGGCCCAGATCAAGGCGGGCAATCTCGCGGGCAATCTCCAGACCATAGTCAATGTCTGCGCGTTCTTTGGCGTCCGGTTTACGCTTCGTTAGGACTCCAACTTGAGGTAGCGAGTCCTGCAGAAAGTAGGTTGAATCGATCAGTTCAATGCCCTCGCTGTGCAACTCTGAAGCGATCGCCCCGATGAGGGAGTCTGTGTTGCGCCGCGGCAATTTCAGGAGCACCTTGAGCATACGGGCGTCGGGTACCGCCCGGCTAAAGATCTGGACGTGCTTCACCTGGCCGGCCATGATCGCCTTCTCCACGCCTTCGTCTTTGAAAAAGCGGATCATGCGCCCCAGCTGTCCGATACCAACCCAGGTCAAGGAGGTGGCGAGTTGTTCTATCTCCGGATCGGTCTCCTCCCGGATGGCGACCACGGCCATCTGCGCACCCGATTTGTGAGCGCCTTGCAGGACCATGAAAGGAAACTTCCCATTTCCTGCGATCAACCCGAATTTCATTTGGTGACGCCGCGATTAGAATCTTCGATAAAGCGGAGCAGGTAGGTCACTTCCGCGGAACTTGAGATCTCGCTGCGAATCCGTTCCGCTGCCTGGGTTGTATTTAGTTTGGCGGAGAGGAGGAGGTGGAATGCGTGATGGAGCGCATCGATAACCGCGCGCGGATAACCCCGGCGCTTCATGCCCGTGATATTTAGACCATAACAACTGGCGTGGTTACCAACGGTCAAGGCGAACGGTAAGGCATCTTTGACCACTACTGAATAACCGCCGACGTAAGCTTCTTTGCCTACCCGGCAGAACTGGTGCACCCCGGAATAAGCGCCGATGTTGGCGCCGTCTTCGACGATCACGTGACCAGCCAAAGTGGCGGCATTAGCCATGATGACACCATCACCCACCACGCAGTCGTGAGCGACGTGGGCCTGGGCCATGAGCAAACAGTCGTCGCCAATACTGGTTAGCATACCGCCACCTGCCGTACCGCGATGAATAGTGACAAACTCGCGAATGCGATTGCGCTTGCCGATCTTCGTCTCCGATGGCTCGCCTTTGTATTTTAGATCCTGTGAAGCCAGGCCAATGGAAACAAAAGGAAAGACGTGCGTCCCCTCACCGATGGAAGTGCGGCCGTCAATGACGCAATGCGATTCCAGTCTGACGTCGTCAGCTAACTCCACTTCATCACCTACGATTGAGTAAGGACCCACGTAACAGTTGCTACCGAGTCGCGCACTCGGACTAACAACAGCGGAAGGGTGAATAGTGGTTGTATGAGCAGCGGCAGTCATAGGTTAAAGCGTCCGTTCCAGGGAGGCAAAAATCCGGGCGAGATGCTGACGTAAAAAAGAGCAAGCGCTTGCTTGAGCGCGAAATCTCAATCCTCGTTCCCTGGTCCACCTGCATCCCGGGGAGCGACAATACTCATGATCTCGGCATCGGCAGCCAGTTGGCCGTCAACTTTCGCTTCGCCCCGCATGCGTTGCACGCGCGAGCCGATGCGCAAAGCGGTGACCTCCAGAATCAGGGTATCCCCGGGCACCACGGGCCGGCGAAACCGCGCTTCCTTGATTCCTGTAAACAGCACAAGCTTTTGATCTCTGTCTTCGATCTCTCGCAGCGCCAGTACCGCCCCCACCTGGGCCAGCGCTTCAACCACCAGCACTCCGGGCATCACCGGGGCGCCTGGGAAGTGTCCCTGGAAGAACGATTCGTTAATACTCACTTGCTTCAGGCCGACGATGCGCTCGCGCGGGACGAGTTCAATAATGCGATCGACGAGGAGGAAGGGATAGCGATGCGGCAGCAGTTTCTGAATCGCTAGAGAATCGAGAACAGTTTCCATGGCTGAAACAAAGAGACGCGGTGAAGCGGAAACTTTAGGCCGCCACTCCGCGTCAGGTTACCAACTACGCCGGCAGTCTATTCCGGCGGAGTTGTCGAAGCGGTTACTGGATTCTTGCTATTGAACTCGGTGATGAAAGCCTTTGTGACATCTATGGAGTCGGCGGCATAAAGCAATGGCACCTGGGCCCCATCGACAATCACATTAATGCCGTGAGCTTTCGCAAACGCTTCAATTGCTCTCCCTATCTCTTCCTGCAACGGTCCAAACACTTCCTGCTTGCGCCGGTTGAAGGCAGCGGTCGCATCCTCATTCTTGCGCTGGATGTCGACCTTTAACTGCTCGAGCTGACTGATCTTGGCCTGCAGCGACTTTTGATCTATTGGGGCTCCCGTGGCTTGCTGCAGCTTCTTAATTTCGTCGTCGAGTTGTTGCTGGCGATTCGCCATCGCGGTGAGTTCATCTTTGGGTTTCTGGAACTCAGCATTCAACTTTGTCAACATGTTGTTCAGCTTCAGCAGCCCTTGTTTCGGATCAGCAAAGGCGTCGGTGTAGATCAGGGCCAACTTGCTGGTCGGGATTGCCGCGGCAGTCTGCGTTGCGGGGGCCGGCTGCGTCGTGGGTGACGTTGCCGCCGGTCGGGTAGGCGTAGTGGTGGCCGGCCGCTGCGCGAACGCACTTGAGGAAACAAGAGCGATCAGCAATAGGGCCGGCCACAGAAGGTATCTGGTCATAGTTCCTGCCGAGAGACCCGGGCAGGCATGGCTGCCCGGGTAAGGTAACTAAGGCTGCGTCACGGAAGCAGTCGCGGGATTCTTACTATTGAAGTCTGCGATGAAAGCTTTCGTGATATCAATGCTGTCGGCCGCGTAAAGCACTGGGACCTGGCTGGCATCAACAATCACCGTAATGCCACGCGCTTTAGCAAAAGTTTCCAGGGCTTTGCCGAGTTCTTCTTGCAATGGACCAAAGATTTCCTGGCGACGCTTGTCGTAGGCACCCTGAGCGTCTTCACCTTTACGCTTAAGCTCAGTCTGCATCTGCGTTAACTGTTCTTGTTTTTGGGCCAGAGCCTTTGGATCCGCAACATTTTGCGTGCTTTCAATCTCCTTGCCCAGTGTAGTGATCTTCTGCTGCAAGGTGCTGAGCTCGGTCTGGCGGGGCTGGAATTCACGGTTCAGTGTATTTACGAGTGACGTGAACTTGGTGATGCCATTCTTAGGATCCTGAAAATCTGCCGAATAAATCAAGGCCATCTTGCTGTCGGGCACGCTTCCGGTGCTTGAGCCAGTGGCAGGGGCGCCGGCAGGTGCCGCAGGTTTCTGTTGGGCTGAAACGGAACCAATTGCGACGGTCGTCAACAGAACGGCGGCAATAATTAAACGATCTATCTTCATAACGTGTTGTAGTACTCCTTACTTTTGAGGGCGGTCAGCTAAAGGCTTTAGTTGTCTAGACTGACGGCATGGTTGGCCTTGAATGATCAAAAGGTGCGGCCGACACTGAACCGCACGACGGTCTTTTTCTCATTGAAGAAGAACGGAAAACCATTAATTACTTGGTCTTTCCTAGCATTTGGATTATACGCAAAGATTAAACGAAACGGTACATTGATAACCGGTACCTGGACGCGGACCTCCATTCCGAGACTGGACCGATAATCCCCAAGGTTGGCAAAGAGACTCTGAGACACTCGCACTACGGTGTTCGTCTGCGCCTGGCCACGGATAAATACCGGCTGAAATCCTCGTGGCAATAACGTCTGCGGGTTGACGTCATTGTTTTGGGCGGCCTCCAGTTCAGCCTGACTCACAATGCGACCGTCACGAGCGACAAGGCTAAGAGTCGGCGACGCAGCCAGGTCGGGATTATTGCAGAGAACAAGGCTACTCAAGCTAGCCGCAACAAAACCTCCGGCTTGTTGAAACCGCGGGCAGGGCACCAGACCAATATTGGACAAAAATGGCTGGTCATCCAGGAAGTTACTGGAAAACGCCTGGTCCGACTTGGATCTGAGGTTGAAAGCAGAGCCAATGTCCGCAAAGGCCGCGAGGCTCACCATATCGCTAATAATGGGAATGCGATATTCAAAGTTCCCAAGCAGCTGTGTGTCGCCACCTATTGAGGTGAACGACGGCTGCAGGTGAGCAACATTATTGCCGGAGGAGCCGGTGAATAAACCAAGGTTAAGTGCCGACTGAGGCAGCCCGGTGATCTCCACTGGCGTACCACTCGCATTTTGCGCGAACTTTACGTTCTGCGAAGTAATAAACGTATCGAGCGGGGCGACCGGACTGATTGAGCGGACGTTGTAACCGCGAATGGTGAATTCATCACCCAGGAAGAAGCGTTCGAAAATTGGCACGCCATCCACAAACGCCAACGAGTTTGCGTTCGCAACTTTATCGGTAATGGCAAAGCTGCCCACCGTGCCGGCAATTATTCTGAAACCGAACACTTCGGGATGCTGGGACTTCTTCCGGCGCACGGGAAAGAACTGCGTGTATGACAGCGTCGGCTGATACGTACGAACATCGCCGCCCAATCCGGCCAGGGCCAGTGCTACTGACAACTCGCGCCCCTGGGTGGGGTCGATGCTGGCGTTCCGAGTGTCGTAAGTGAACGTGCCGGTAATGCGACTGGTCAGGATGTTTGGCTGACTGTAGATAACGGGAATGAAGCCAGGGTTGTTGGGATCCGTATTTGATTTTGGATCTTTAACACTGGAGAGCGAAAGCTGGTACGACGCCCCGATTCGCGAAAACTGGGTAAAGCGCCGTTTGCGATAGAACTCAGAAAGCGGTGCGCTGGCAAAGAGAGAACCGCCGTAGGAATTGCGCGTAAACAGGTTCTCTTCGTTCACATTCGTCAACGCAAACTGAGAATTGAAAAAGTCTTGTTGCGCGCCGATGTTCTGCGACAGGAATGTTCCTTCGCCGAAGAACTGTTGCGTAAAAGCAAACAATGAGAACCCGGCACTGACAGGGCGGTCCTTGATATAAGGTTCAGTAAAAGAAAACTGGAAAGCCTTCTGCCGATTGCCAGCGGCCAGGTTAAACGAAAGCACCTCACCTCGACCGAGCAAGTTGTTGGTGGAATACTCTAAACCGAAGAACGAACCGCCAATTCCCGAGATACCACCATTGAATGAGATCTGTTGCCGTCCTCGCTCACTCACCTTCAGGCTCAAATCTACCGTAGCCTCTTCTTCATTGGTGCGCCGGTCAACGTCTTTATCTTTGTCGATCGGATTGAAGTAACCGAGTTGATTCAACTTGACCACTGAGTATTCCCAGGCCACGTCATCATAGATATCGCCCTCGTTGATCAAAACTTCGCGACGCAGAACGTTGTCCCGCGTGAACGTGTTGCCGATAAACTCGAG
>DATFRK010000216.1:0-2301 GCA_035263325.1 Pyrinomonadaceae bacterium
GAAAATACTTCCACGCCTGGTCCACCAACTCCGGCTTCGTCAGTAAATCGATCAAGGTCATCGCGATCACTTTTGCGCCAGCCGTTGCCCCTTTGTGCGCTATCGGAGTGGCCATCGAAATTGCGTCAGTCCAATTGTGACCTGGTAGACCCGGTATGTTCGACGGGTAACGCAGCGTGACTGTCGGTACATTCCACGACACATCGCCGATATCATCCGAGCCACCGCGCATCCGTCCTTCCTCAGTCACCGGGCCGGTAATCTCGCCAAGTTCGGTAGTCAACCCTTTCTCCGGCATCTTCAACTCTTTTTGCAGCGCCTTCGCGAGGGCCTGATCTGCTTCGCTCCATTTCGGCAGGCCCACCTGCTTGATGTTCTCAAACATCGCTTCCGCGACGGGCCGATTGAAATGCTGCGGCCAGGCGGAACCCAATAAGCGGGAGGTGACAGTGGTGTTAGTCATCAAGGCCGCTCCCTGGGCCATGTTATCGCCAATTCCCCGCAACTCTTTAATGTGGTCATAGTCGAGTTCGCGGAAGTAATACCAAACGCTGGCTAAGCGCGGTACGACGTTAGGCTGGTCACCGCCGTTTGTAATCACATAGTGCGAGCGTTGTTGCAGGCGCAAGTGCTCGCGTCGGAAATTCCAACCTGTGTCCATCAACTCCACCGCGTCCAGCGCACTCCGACCGAGCCACGGTGCGCCCGCCGCATGTGCGCTTTCTCCCTTGAACGTATATTCAACCGATACGAGGCCCGTAGCTGCGGCCGAGCCCCACGACACACTCAGGTTATTGCTGACGTGTGCGAACAACACCACATCTACATCTTTGAAAATGCCGGCGCGCACAAAGAACGCTTTGCCGGCCACCAACTCTTCCGCCACCCCCGGCCAGATCTTGATCGTGCCCGGCAGCTTGTTGCGTTCCATTTGTCGTTTGACGGCGAGGGCGGCGGTGATATGCAAGGGCACTCCCGAATTGTGACCTTCCCCATGACCAGGCGCGCCTTCAATTAACGGATCGTGATAAGCCACGCCGGGTTTTTGTGAAGCCTGCGGAATGCAGTCGATATCGGAACCTAAAGCGATGACCGGTTTGCCTGATCCCCAGGTGGCAATCCAGGCAGTCGGAATGCCGGCGATACCACGTTCAATCTTGAAGCCTTCCTTTTCCAGGATGCCGGTGAGGTACTTGGAGGTCTCCACTTCCTGAAATCCCAGTTCACCAAAACTGAACACCATATCGATCATGACCTGGGTCTGTTTGGCCATGGCTTCCACATCGCCGGCGACCTGGGTCTTTAGATCTTGCGGCGCCGTTTGGCGGGGAGTTGATCTCGGCTGTCCGGACCACAGCAACGTCACACATAACACTGTGACGACAAATTGCCAGAGAAGTTTGCGCATGCAGGCTCCTTTGATCGTCTTAGAAATTGTACTTCCGGTACTGAGGATCTTTTTCGAGCTCGTACTTCTTCAAAAAGGACCAGGCAGTCAGGTTAAATTTCGCCGCCTGATCGTAGTACCAGTGGTCGTGTCCTTTAATTTCGATCAGTTCGACCGAAAAGCCGGCCGCAGTCAAAGAATCTTTTGTGTTACGCGCGAGTTTGAGCGGCACGAATTCGTCGCTGTCACCAACCTGGATGTTGATTGGTATTTTTCGCTTGGCAAACTCGATGAACCCGATGTCCTGGTTGGTCAGGGCGCCTGCATGAATCGCCGTGGCAGCGAAGTACTCCGACTCAAGTAGAGACATCTCAAGAGCAAATGACGCTCCGGCCGAATGCCCGAAAAGGTAAACGCGCCGGGGATTGATCGTGTATTTGGTTTTAAGTTCCTCGACCAGGTCACGCAGAAAGTCCGGACCGTCCTGGGGTGAACCCCAGCCTTGCGTATTTGAGGAGTCAGGTCCAACAATAATAAACGCCTCCTTCTTTGCCAGATCCTTCCACTTTTCCACGAGTGAAATTCCGGTGCGGCCTGAGCCGTGCAGCATCACTACCAATGGTGTCGAAGCGTTTGGCTGGAGCGTGGAAGGAACGTAGAGGTAGTAAGCTCGAGTTCTTCCTTTGGAGGTGATCAGTTCTTTGGTGATGTCATCTTTTGCTGCGCGAGGGTTGGATGTTAGGAACAGAAGCGCAAGTGTGAGAACCGTGAAGAGTTTCATGAGACTAGTCTCCTTTATCGGTGGTGAAAAGGATTGGCGATTTCCGATTGCCAACAGCTGATTGTTAACCTGTCGAGACCGATCAAAAATTGACAATCGAAAATGCTCAGACTGACCGCTACCGTGAGATGGT
>DATFRK010000217.1:0-3041 GCA_035263325.1 Pyrinomonadaceae bacterium
TATCTTCAACTGCATGACCGGCCAGGAAGCGAGCCAGGGGAGAACCGGTCTCGTCGTCTGGAGCGGCCTGATCCGATCCCTGGATCGTTAGACTAATACGCACACCCTCGTCGCTGGAGTATTCGGAAAAATCACCAGCCTCAGCCGCCGCCACCAGCAGGTCGCGAAATTCAGCTGCGGGTTCGCCAGTCAGGGTGGTCCAGACGGAGAGCACTCCATCAGTGTCGAAGTGATTGTTAGTTACCAGTTCGATGCCTTGCGTCAACTCCGTCTTATTAGGTGAGGTTACGAGATTAAGGGCAATCTCGGTGGAAGTATCGGCTTTCACCGCGTCGGGTGTCTTGTTTCCTTCCCAGTGGGAGAAGTGGATGCTGTTGCCAACCGTTCCATCTACGGAGAGTTTCGGTACATCTGCTATCGCTTCAGAGTAGTATTCAAATCTCATGCAGAAAGCCTTTCAGAGAAGCATCAAACACCTGAAAGTGTAACGTATCTGGCAACTCAATAGAGAACACAGTCAGTATCATCTCGCGGTAGCGGATGGGTCCCTGACATTGCCGATTCTCGATTGCCGATTTTTGATTAAGCTCTGGCGCCGACGAATCGCAATCAAAAATCGGCAATTGCAAATCAAAATTATCCCAGACCCATCAGCTATCGCCAGATGGGACTGACTGTGTAATATAAGCCGGATAGGCAATTCACCAGCAACTTGGGGGAAACTATGGAAGAGATCAGTGCGACCGAATTAAAGCAGCGCCTGGATAAAGGTGACAACATTCAGATCGTCGATGTGCGTGAGGATAATGAGGTGGCGATTGGAGTCATTCCCAACTCTGTGCATATACCGCTGGCCCAGGTTGTCAGTCGCATGGGTGAAATCGATCAGACTCGCGATGTAGTGGTGCATTGCAAAATGGGAGGACGTAGCGCGCGGGCCATCGATGCACTGCAACGTTCCGGCTACCAGGGCAAGCTGCTCAATCTTCGAGGCGGCATCACTGCCTGGTCAAATGAAGTTGATCCTTCGGTGCCGAAGTATTAGGCACACGGAGTTTATAGGACCTATTCGACCTATAGGACCTATTCAGTTCACGGATCCTATTGCGTGGCCACTCGCCACAAAAAACTTCGGCCCAACCTCGCCCCTCGACGTCTAACCTTACAGTGCGGGGGGCCTAACCGATCCGAACATAACGTTTACGGAAACGCTGCTTGACGTGCGTTTTTGGACGTAGTGTTGTCTCTCCTCCAAGTTGTTCGGTACCCAGCCTGCTTAACAATCTGACATTGGAGGACTAGAGATGATGACGAAAGTTTTCAAATTGTTACTGTTACTGGCAGTCGCTTCTGTTTCAGCGGGTGTGGCGTTGGCCCAAGACATCAGTGGACCAGAACGCCGAGAACTGCGGGCGGACCGCCAGGAAATCAGGGCCGACAACCATGAGATCCGCCATGATCGAAGAGACTTGCGCGGAGACGTAAGAGATCGGAATGGTGATGTGCGCGAACTGCGCCAGGACCGGCGTGAGGATGCGTCACAAGGCGAGTTGCGCGCTGACCGGCGCGAGATCAGAGCTGATAACCGCGAGATCTATTCCGATCGTCACGATTTGCGCGTAGATCGACGCGACCGTCGGGGAGATGTCCGAGACTTTCATCGCGATCGGAACCGGGCACGAAGAAACTAGGACCGGGGAGTCTTAAGCGCTGGTGAGTGCGTTCGCTTTTGTATTTTGTACTTTGTGCCTAGTTCTTTGCACTTTGCATTTGTACGATCGTTACTTGTAACGAAGTACAAAGTACAAAGCGAGCGCACGATCCAGCTAGGTTATACCCTCCAGATCAATGAATCGACTTAGCCGGGTGATCACCATTCCCTCCATACACTCCAGGCGACACGAAAGGGCCGGCTTGTCTGACTCTTCATTTTGTCCTTCCATGTGATACCAGATCTGGCAATTGGTACATTCACCATTCCAACAAAAGTCGCCATAGGAAATCGTGTGCAGGGAAAGGTATTGGAAGCAGCGTAGCAAGCGGTTCTTTTCCGGCACGCTCACGGGCCGGCCCAGGACCTCGATATGGACAAGCTTTTCGTAAGGGTCGAGTAAATCTGTCGCGACTTGTTCCGACCCATCGGTGCCCGGGCTTTGTTCACTCATAGCCGGCGGCAGTATAATCGCTCCCTCCGCAATTTTGTACAGAGAAAAATCGAGCGAAACTTCCTCTCTCACTCTTCGGGCTGAGATTGGGATGGCCAGTGCGAGGCTGGTAAACTAAACACACGGAGGGTTAGCAGAATTGGCCTTAGTCATTTATGTCAAGCCGGGTTGTCCGTACTGTCAGCAGGCGCGCGATCATTACAACTCACGTGGGATTCCCTTTGTGGAATACGATGCGCAGAACGACCGCGCTAAACGCAAAGAGATGTTTGCATTTTCAGATGGAGATCCGACGGTCCCGTGCATTGTGGAAGACGGCAAGTATATAGGTTCCGGGTGGGGTAACCCACCGCGTGGTTGAACGGTGCATGATTAACCGGCCGGGTGCCGGTATCAGCGCAGGAAGTCTCCCCACATCATTTTTGCAGGCCCGAACGTTTCCGTTACGGGCGTTCGGGCCACACTCCCCCGACCAACCAAAAACATTTTGGCAAAGAAGGTGTTAAATGATGAGATTAACAGCGCCCCCGACAATTCTTGTATTCTTCCTTCTCATCTGCGCGGTACTCACAACTAATTTCAGTGCCCGCGCACAATTAAATGGAGGATCAGCCTCCCCAAAACCACCCATGGCCGAAAAGAAACCTAAAACCACCAACATTCACGGCGTCACACTCGTCGACGACTATTTTTGGCTGCGGGAAAAGTCTAATCCCGAGGTCATGACCCACCTACAGGCGGAAGACGCTTATGCTGAATCGCTGATGAAACCGACGAAGCCGTTGCAAGAGACGCTCTATAAAGAGATGTTGAGCCACATCAAGCAAACGGATACGAGCGTGCCTTACCGCTGGGGCAACTACTTCTATTACACCA